>JAKAAV010000091.1:0-2134 GCA_021802185.1 Chloroflexota bacterium
GCCTGCGCGCCGCGCGCAGCTCGATAGACGCGCTCCTACATGCCGGGGCGCACGCCGCCGACGTCCGGGCCGGTCGGTGCCCCCGCCTCCTCCTCGGCCGCACGCGACGGCCCCGCGTCGTGCGCTCCCGGCCCTTCCGCCGTCCTCGAGTCGATCCCGAGCAGCCGGAGGAACGTCTCGTTCGACGGCTCGCGTCCGAGGAACGCCCGCAGGCTCTCGGCGGCGTCGCGCGACCCGCCCACCTCGAGGATCTCGCGCCGGTACGCCGCCCCGACCTCGGGGCTCGTGACGCCGGCCTCGCGGAACCGGCCGAACATGTCGTCCCCGTACACCTTCGACCACAGGTACCCGTAGTAGCCCGCGTCGTAGCCCCCGAACAGGTGCGCGAAGGCGCCGGGAAAGAACGTCCCCTCGTGGAACGGGATCCCCGACACGTCCCACGCCCGGCGGTTGACCGCGTCCAGGTCGCGCTCCTCCGCCTCGTCGTGGAAGCCGAGGTCGATGAGCCCGAGCGAGACCTGCCGCAGCGTCCGGAGCGCCACGTCGAGGTCGCGCGAGCGGACGAGCTCCGCGACGACGTCGATCGGGATGGGCTCGCCCGTCCGGTAGTGGGCCGCGAACCGGCGCAGCACCTCGGCGTCCCACGCCCAGTGCTCCATGATCTGGCTCGGCGCCTCGACGAAATCGAGCTCGGTCTCCGTTCCGGAGAACCGGACGAACTCCGCCCGCGTGAGCGACTGGTGGAGGATGTGGCCGAACTCGTGGAACAGCGTCACGACCTCGTCGTGGCGGAGCAGGGAGGGCTGGTCGGCTGACGGCCGCGTGAAGTTCGCGACGATCGCGGAGACCGGCGGCTCGTACGTTCCGTCAGGGCGCCGGTGCCCGGCCACGAGCGGAAACGCGGCGGCGTGCCCGTACTTTCCCTCGCGCGGGAACAGGTCCGCGTAGAAGTGGGCCACGAGCTCGCCATTCCCGCTGTCGTGGATCTCGTAGAGCAGCACGTCCGGGTGCCACGCGTGCGTCGGATCGACCCGCCGGTACGTCAGGCCGAAGACCTCGCCGGTCAGCCCCAGCATTCCCTCCACGACCGCATCGAGCGGGAGGTACTCCGCGATCCGGTTCTGGTCGAGCCCGAACTCCCGGCGGCGCACCTGATTCTCGTAGTACCGCCAGTCCCACGAGCGGAGGTTCGGGTCGCCGGTGTCGGCCTCGAGCAACGCCGCCAGGTTCGCGACCTCGCGACGCGCCTTCTGCTGGAGCGGCGGCACGAGCCCGTCGTAGAAGCGAGTGACGGCGGCGCGGTTGGCCGCCATCTTGATCTCGAGCGCGTAGTCGGCCCAGGACCGCAGCCCGAACAGGGTCGCGATCCGCTTCCGGATCCGCAGCGCCTCCTCGATGATCGGCCGGTTCACGGCGGCCGCGCGGTTGTACAGCTTCGCTTCGAGCTGCTCGCGCAGGTCGCGGCGATCCGCCTGGTCGAGGAACGGGAAGACGCTCGGGTACTCGAGGCTCACCTCGTACGTACCGGGCGCGGATCCCGCCGGGAGCCGTTCGACGTACGAGTCCGGCAGCCCGGCCAGCTCCTCGCGCGTGACCTCGATCCCGTCGTGGTACTCGTCGACGTTCCGCTGGAACAGCACCTCGAGCTCGACGAGCCGCGCGTGCAGCCGCTCGAGCTCGGCGCGCGCCTCCGGCGACAGGTCGTGGCCGGCCCGGCGGAGATCTCGCAGCCAGTGCTCGAGGAGCCTCCGGCGCTCGCCGGTGAGGGCCGCGGCCTCGTCGGTCGACGCGTACGCGCGGACCGCGGCGCAGAGGTCGTCGCGGAACGGAAGCGCGACGCGCCACTTCGCGAGCCGCTCCTCGGCCACCTGACCGGCGTCCCGGACGTCGGGGTCGGGATGCACGCGAGCCATGAACGCCCCCCGCCCGTACGCGACCTGGACCCTCTCGAGCGCCTGGTCGAGCGGCAGCATCGTCGTGGCGAAGGTCCCCTGCCGAGCACCCGCTGCCCGTGCGGTCCGGTCGACGACCTGCGCTATGAGCCCGTCGGCCGCCGACAGACCCGCGTCGGTTTCGCGTCTGACCGTCTCGGTCGAGAGCGACGTGTAGTCGTAGAGCATCGGCCGATCGTAGC
>JAKAAV010000091.1:2144-7783 GCA_021802185.1 Chloroflexota bacterium
GCCGGAGCATGCGACGGGTCGTCGCGGCGCGCCGGGTTGTCCACCGTGTGGATATCTCGTGTGGACGATTTGGGACAACCGCTGTCATGCGGGTGCAATCCGTGGACAAGGACCGTTGACGGTCCTGCGAGGCGCCGCTTAAGGTGCGATCAGCCCGGAGGGGCCACGGACCCGGACCAGGACCGACGGGCAACCGCCGGACCGGGATCGGGCCAGGGAACGGACGCTCGGACGTCTGCCTCGGACGTCGGACGCCTGCTTGTCAGGCGCGCGACGGCTGCGCGTCAGGCGCCTTCTCCCTTCCCCGGCTCGGCTGCAGCGCTGGCGGTTCGCCGCCGGCCACGCCGATCCAGTGGTTCCTCCGGGCCTTTGCATGCGCGCCGCCTTCCGGGCGCGAGCGTCATGCGCGGCCTGCTCCACCAGCAAGACGGCTTCCGCATCCGCGCGGCCGCCTCCCCATCGGGCCACGGCTTTCGCATCCGAGGCATCGTGCCGCATCCGCGCCGCGGCCTCCGCATCCGGCCGCGGCCTCCGGCTACTCCCCCAGCCCGACTCCGAGGATCGAGAACCCACCGTCGACGTACACGACCTCGCCGGTGACGCCGGACGACAGATCGCTCGCGAGCCACACCGCCGTCCCTGCCACGTCGTCGAGCGTGATGTTGCGCCGCAGCGGGGCGGTCTCCCGGAAGTGCGCGTACATGTCGCGGAACCCGGAGACGCCGCTGGCGGCGAGCGTCCGGACGGGTCCCGCGCTGATCGCGTTCACCCGGATGCCCTGAGGCCCCAGGTCCGCGGCGAGGTACCGGACGCTCGCCTCGAGGGCGGCCTTCGCGACCCCCATGACGTTGTAGTGCGGCACCGCTCGTTCGGCGCCGAGGTACGTCAGGGTCATGATGCTGGCACCCGGGCGCAGCAGCGGGAGGGCAGCCCGGGTCAGTGCCGTCAGCGAGTACGCGCTGACGTCGAGCGCCCGCTGGAAGCCGGCCCGGCTCGTGTCGACGAACGCGCCGTCGAGGTCCTCGCGGTTCGCGTACGCCAGCGCGTGCACGAGGACGTCGAGCTCCCCGTGCTCATCGCGCCAACGGTCGAACACGCGCGCGACCTGGCCGTCGTCGGAGACGTCGCACGGCTCGACGAACCCGATGCCGACCTGCGCGGCGAGCGGCCGGACGCGTCGCTCGAGGAGTGCCTCGACCGAGCTCAGTCCGAGCGTCGCACCCTGAGCGTGCAGCGCCTTCGTGATCCCCCACGCGAGCGAGTGGTCGTTCGCGACGCCGAACACGAGCGCGCGCTTGCCGTCGAGCAGTCCCATGGTGCCCTCCTCGCCCGGAGCCTACCCGATCGCGCGCGAGCCGCGGTTCGACGGCGAGCCGCGACACCGACGACGGCCGGTTGCCGCCGACCGGTAGACTGCCCGCCATGCCCTCGACGCCCGTCTCCCCGGCGCCCTCCGGCGGAGGAGCGGTGGCCCCGGCGACCGCACCCGTGACCGAGCCGTGGGCCCGGCCTTCCCGCGGGCGCGCCTCCGCATCCTCCGACGAGCCCGGGCCGGGCCGCTCCGGCGGCTCGCTCTGGCGTCACCGCGACTTCCTGAAGCTGTGGCTCGGCGAGACGGTGAGCGAGTTCGGGTCGCAGGTCACGCTGGTCGCGATGCCGCTCGCCGCCGCGCTCGTCCTGCGCGCGACGCCGGCCGAGATGGGCATCCTCGCGGCGCTCGAGATGCTGCCGTTCCTGCTCATCAGCCTCCCGGCCGGTGTCTGGGCCGACCGCCTCCACCGCCGTCCGATCCTGATCTCCGCCGACATCCTGCGGGCGCTCGTGCTGCTGGCCGTGCCGATCGCCGGTCTGACCGGGCACCTGTCGATGCCGCTGCTCTACGTCGTCGCGGTGATCGCAGGCGTCGGGACGGTCCTCTTCGACGTCTCGTACATGTCGTACCTGCCGGCGCTCGTCGAGCGGGACAACCTGATCGAGGGCAACAGCAAGATGGAGCTGACGCGCTCCGCCGCGCAGCTCGCCGGACCAGGCCTGGGCGGCCTGCTCGTCGGGTTGATCGGCGCGGCCCAGGCGATCCTCGCCGACTCGCTCTCGTTCTTCGTCAGCGCGCTCATGCTCCTCATCATCCGGAAGCCCGAGCCGGCGCCCGCGCCGCGTGACGAGCGGCGCCACATGGTCCACGAGATGCGCGAAGGGCTCGGCGTCGTGCTCGGCAACCCGATCCTGCGGGCGATCGCCGCGACGACGGCGACGTCGAACCTCTTCAGCTCGATGGCGTTCGCCGTGCTGTTCCTGTTCGCCACGCGCGACCTCCGCATGGACGCCGTCCACATCGGCGTGGCGCTCGCGCTCGGCAATCTCGGCGCGATGGTCGGCGCGCTCGCCGCGGGTCGCGCCGCGACGAGGTTCGGCGTCGGCAACACGCTGATGGTCGGGATCTTCGTCGGCGCGGCCGCCAGTCTCCTCGTGCCGCTCGCAGAACCCGCGACGGCGCTGCCGTTCCTCGTGATCGCGATGCTGTTCGGCTCGGCCGGCAGCACGACCTACAACATCAACCAGGTGAGCCTCCGGCAGTCGATCACCCCGGACCGCCTCCAGGGCCGGATGAATGCGTCGATGCGGTTCATCGTGTGGGGCACGATGCCCATCGGCTCGCTGCTTGGCGGCGCGCTCGGGACGTTGATCGGCGTGCGGGGCGCGATCGCCGTCGGCGCCGTCGGCGGCCTGTTCACGGTGCTGTGGCTCGTGTTCTCGCCGGTGCGCTCGCTCCGCACGCCGCCGCCAGCCTGGGAGGCTGCGCCGGCGGAGAGCTGAGCGAGCTGCCGCACACGGCGGTCGCGGCCGGAGCGCCGCGTGGCGCCGCCGTAGACTCTGCGGCGACGGGCCGAACGTTGGCAGTGGCCGGCGCTCCGCCGGGCCCGCGCGACGAGACGGGCGCCGCTGCCTGGAGGGGACGTGACGGTTGACGCGCGCACGGCTGCCGGCGTCCATGCCGGCCTCGCTCCGGACCAGGATCGGCGCGCCCCCGAGCGCGGGTACGCCGGCCTGAGCTGGTGGCTCGAGGACGCGGGCGAGGAGCTCGTCCCACGGCCGCCGCTCGACGGGTCGATGGACGTCGACGTGGCCATCCTCGGCGCGGGATTCACCGGCCTGTGGACGGCGCTCGAGCTCCTGAAGCGCGAGCCGTCGCTGCGTGTCGCCGTCGTCGAGCGCGAGATCGCCGGGTTCGGCGCGTCGGGCCGGAACGGGGGGTGGTGCTCCGGCGAGCTGAACATCTCGATGAGGACGCTCGCCGAGCGGCACGGCGCAGAGGCGGCGAAGGCGGTCCGGCGCACGATGCACGACACGGTCGACGAGGTGGGCAGCGCGTCCGCCGCCGAGGGCATCGACGCGTGCTTCCGGAAGGGCGGCGCCATCTCGGTCGCGAGGACGACGGCCGAGCTGCCCGCGATGTGGGCGGAGGTCGAGGAGTACGAGCGGTTCGGGTTCGGCGAGCAATGCGTGCCGCTGGACCGCGCGTCGCTCGACGATCATCTGCGGGTGCCCGGTGCCGCCGGTGCCGTGTTCATGCCGGCCTGCGCCGCCGTGCATCCCGGCAGGCTCGTGCGCGGGCTCGCGCGCGCGGTGGAGGCGCGCGGCGGCGAGATCCTCGAGCAGACGGGCGTGACGGGCTTCGCGCGGCGAGGCCGTCGGTCCGGGACGCTCATGGGCCGTGCGACGGGGTCGGACGAGAGGGCGACGCTGCGCACGAGGCGCGGAGACGTCCGTGCCGACACGGTCGTGCTCGCGGGCGAGGCGTACCTCACGCAGCTCCCACAGCTGCACCGCCAGCTCCTCCCCATCTACTCGCTGATCGTCCTCACGGAGCCGCTCTCGGACGAGCAGTGGTCGTCGATCGGCTGGCAGGGTCACGAGTGCGTGTCGTCGTTCCGGCTGACGATCGACTACTTGTCCCGGACTCCGGACGGCCGGATCCTGTTCGGCGGCCGGGGCGCCCCGTACCACTTCGGATCCCGCATCGCCCCCGCCTTCGACCGGGACTCCGACACCCACGCGATGCTGCGGCGGATGTTCGCGAAGTGGTTCCCGACGCTGCGCGGGATCGCGTTCACGCACGCGTGGGGCGGCCCGCTCGGGATGCCGCGCGACTGGGAGCCGACGTTCTCGTACGACCGCGAGACGGGGATCGCCTCGGCCCGCGGCTACACGGGCCACGGGGTCGCGACCGCGAACCTCGCGGGTCGTGTCCTCGCCGATCTCATCACCGATCGCCGCACCGAGATCACGGAGCTGCCGTTCGTGAATCATCGGTCGCGCGACTGGGAGCCCGAACCGTTGCGCTGGCTCGGCGCGCGGTACGTGCAGCTCTCGATGATGCGGCTCGACAGGCTCGGAGAACGCGACGGGAAGGCGCCGACGGGCCGCAGTCTCGCGGAGCGGCTCTCCCGGCACTGAGGGCGGCTGCGACGGCGGCGCGAGGAACCTCACGCCGCCCGGCAGGCGGCACGACCCGTGCAACTGCAACCTGCGTCGCGGTCCGCGCGACTTCCGCGGCGTCGCGGCCCTGCCGGCTCGCGGCCTGCGATCGCGACATGCCCACGTCGACTCCCCGCGCGACCGCGCGTCCCGACCGCGCGCCGCTCCCCGTCTCCGCATGAGGATCCAGTTCCTGGGCGCCGTCCAGACCGTCACCGGATGCCAGTTCCTCCTGGCGACCGACCGGGCCCGCATTCTGGTGGACTGCGCGGACGCTACGATCGATCGATGACCGACCATCCACAGCCGTTCCGGCACGACCTCCGGCTGCCCACCATCCGCTTCGCGGCCTGGCGCTGGTCGCCGCCGGCCGGCGCGCCGTCACTCGGACGCCAGCTCGTGATCCTCCACGGCGTCACCGCGGGCGCGCTGGGGTTCGCCGAGGTTGCCCGCGACCTGGCGGAGGACGGGTGGACGGTCGACGCGCTCGACCTGCCGGGGCACGGCGCGACGCGCTGGCTGGGCGCGGACGCCGAGCCGCTGGCCAACCAGGAATCCGTGGGCCCGGGCGCGTACGAGCTCGGGCGTGTCGGCGCGCTCGTCGCGGCGGCGATCCGCGCGCTGCCGCCGGCGGTGCCCGCGACCGTTCGACCGGCCGAGGCGCCCCCGGGCACGTCGGCCGGCGCTCCGGTGGTCCTCGGGCACTCCTGGGGCGCCGGCGTCGCCGTGATGGCGATCGACGCCGACGCGCCCGTGGATCGCCTGGTGCTGCTCGACCCGCCGTTCGTCACGCCGGAGCAGGGCGAGGAGATGGCCGAGGGCTTTCGGGCGCAGCTTGCGGACGGGCTCCGATGGGAGCGCGCGGAGGTGGCCCAGGCGCGGGCCGTGGTGGCCGCGGCGGATCCCGGTCTGCCGGACGACGAGCTCGAGGCTCGGGTGCGGGAGCTGACGGCGAGATTTCCGGGCGCCGCGGACGCGATCGCTCGCGGCGTCCCGATGGACCCGATCGGCATGATGGTTTCGTGGCGTTCCCGACACCCGGACCTGCCGGTCGACGTCATCGCCGGCGACCCCGACGCAGGCGGGCTCGTCCCGACGCACATCCAGGCGCTGCTCCGGATGGCGCTCGGGCCGGACCGGGTCCACGTGCTGGAAGGGCTCGG
>JAKAAV010000092.1 GCA_021802185.1 Chloroflexota bacterium
AGCATGAATCTCATGCATGGCCCGGGCGCGTTCGTGAACCACATGCACGAACTCGACCTGGCCGCGCGAACCACGCGCCCCACCGGCCGCCCCCGGGCCCAACCCCCGAACCCGCGTCGGCTCCGGGCCCAACCCCGGAACGTGTGGGCGCGGGGTCCGACCCCCGAACGTGCATCGGCCCCGCGGCCCAAGCCCCGAACGTGCATCGGCTCCGGGCCCAACCCCGGAACGTGCATCGGCCCCGCGGCCCGAAGCGGCGTCCACATCGGCCACGTCGGAGAGCCCGTTTCAGGGGCATTGCATTTTGAGGCAAAGTCGTGTGAAATGCTTCGCGGAACTCGGCGCTGTTGCCGCGTCACCTTGCAGGTACACTTGCGCCCGTGACTGGATCTCGCACAAGGACACGCGTCGTCGTCGACCAAACGGAGCTTGCGCGGCAGATCGGCGCCCGACTCCGCACGGCCCGCCTGTCCGCGGGCCTGACGCAGCAGCAGCTCGCGTCGCCGCGGTACACGAAGGCGTACGTGAGTGCGCTCGAGAACGGCCTGTCGCGTCCCTCGATGGGCGCGCTGACGTTCTTCGCCGAACGGCTCGGGCTGCCCGCGGAGCGCTTCATCGGTAACGCGCCCGCGGTGTGGTCGCGGCTCGATGCCGACCTCGCGCTCGCGTCTCGCCGATGGGAGGCGGCGGCGCCGGCGTACGAGACGCTCCTGGCGACGGCGACAGGCCCCGCGCAGCGCGCGGAGTTGCTGCTCGGCCGTGCGGAGGCGCTCGCGGGCCTGGACGCCGGGCCAGAGGCGGCGGCCGCCGCGCGCGAAGCCGCGCAGCTGTTCGAAGGGCTCGGCCGGAAGGACATGATCGTCCCGGCGCGGTACTGGCTCGCATGGGGCGAATACCAGCAGGGCAATTTCGCCGAGGCGAGGGCGCAGTTCGAGTGGGTGCTCGGGCAGGTGCGTTCGGGGACGCGGCCCGATCCCGATTTCGAGCTGCGGGTCGTCATGGCGCTCGCGCGGACGGCCGCGCGTGTGGGAGAGGACGCGATCGCGGTCTCGTACCTCGAGGAGATCGACGCGCTGGACGAGCGCCTGGATGATCACGCCCGGGCGACCTACTACAACAGCCTCGCGTGCGCGCACCGGGAGGCTGGCGATTTCGAGGCTGCCATCCGGTCCGGCGTGGCGGCGATCGCGCTCTACCACGCCGCCGAGTCCGACCTCGAGATGGGCGCGCTGGAGGACGATCTCGCGGCGTCCTACCTCGCGCTCGGCGACGCCACAAAGGCGGCCGAGCTGGCGGACGACTCGCACCTCCGGTTCGAGCGGCTCGGCGACGACAAGTACCTGGCGAAGGTGCTCGACACGCAGGCGCGGATCGCGCTCGCGCGTCGCCAGCACGAGGAGGGCAAGCGCCTGGCGCGCGAGGCGCTGACGCTGGCCGAGCGGACGTCGAACGCGCTCGCCCAGATCGACGCGCTCGTCACGCTGGCCCGCGCCGAGATCGCGGCGGGTCAGACCGACGCGGCGAACGAGCTCTACGAGCGGGCGGCCGAAGCGACCCGGAAGGCGGCGGCGCGCGGCCGCATGCGCGAGGTGCTGGCCGAGTGGGCCGAGCTGCTCGCGAAGACCGGCGAGCACCAGCGCGCGTTCGAGCTGATGCGCGAGGCCGTCAGGGACCAGTAGGTCCGCGACCGCCGACGACCGTCCGCGACCGTCCGCGCCCGCCGGCGACCGCCGCCGGCCGCTCGCCGACCCGGACGGCAGACAGACGTTGGGCCCGGATTCGTTCCGGGCCCAACTGATTCCCTGCGCGGGTTCGCTCGAGCGAACCCGGCGCTACGGCATCGTCGCGAGGTCCGAGACGAACACTGCCGCCTTCGGTGACCCGAAGCCCGTCGTCATGTCCCAGCCGGTCTCGACCGGATACCCCGGCACCGGCCCGGGCGACACGAAGCCGTCGGCGTTGTACTGCCAGAGCGTGTTGTTCACGAGTTGCCCGCTGGCCGCCGTCCCCTCGATCGTCGGGACGACGTCCCAGTAGTCGCTGCTGCTCAGCGCGTACAGGTCGGGGTTGACGTTGCCGAGCGGCGCCCTGCTCGCGGCCGCGCGCTCCTGGTTCGCGAGCGCGATGAGCCCGGCGATCTGCGGCGTCGCGGCGCTCGTGCCGCCGTAGATGTGCCAGCCGGCGCGCTGCGCGTTCGGATAGGCGGTGATGTAGACGAGGACGCCACCGTTGACGGCCGCGTTCCACGCGACGTCGGGCACGCCCCGCGCGTTCGTGCCGATGACCGACGACACGCTCGACTGCCAGCTCGGCGTGGGGTAGATGCTGCTCGGCCCGCCGCCCGTCGCGGCCGGAAGCCAGCTCTCGTTCCAGACGACCTGGTTGTCGCCGCCAGACGTGTAGTTGAAGTACGCGGGGTTGTAGCCGCTCGACGTGAACGGGACGTCGCTCGTGGGATCCCATGTCCAGCCGTACTGGAGCTGGGTGCCGCCGACGGCCGTGACGTATGGGCTCGACGCCGGCCATTCCACCGTCGGATACGAGTAGGCCCGGCCCTCCTTCTGGTTCTTCTCGAAGCCGGTCGTGCCGTTGTCGCCCGACGCGCCGAGGAAGGTGTCGCCAACCGCGTTGCCGGCCTTGTAGACCGCGTCGAACTTCGCGGTCTGGGTCGCGCCGGCACCGCCGAACGTCGGCTCGGTCACGGCGAAGCTCTGCGAGAACACGGTCCCGTGGGGGTAATGGTCTATGGCCCACTGGATCGCGTTGAAGAGGTTCGGGAAGCCCTGGACGCCGAGCGTCTCGGCGGGCGGGACCGCGAGCAGCACGATGTGGGCAAGCGGGGCGATCGAGTACGCCCACTCGATGTCGAGCGTGGCCTCACCCGACCAGCTCGCCGCGGCGCTCGGCCCGGACAGGCCGTTGCCCTTGTACGTGTTCATGTACTGCGGGTTGCCCTGCGGGAAGACCTGCTCGAAATTCGGATCCGGCAGGTTCGAGAAGAACGCGTTGTGGAACATCTGCAGGTCGTGCGCCGCCGTCGGGCTGCCGTACGAGTCGACCAGCACGATCGTCTGACCCTGGCCCATGACGTTGGCGTCGTGGAGCGCCTGGACGTCGTACGCCGCGGCGATGTCGGCCGGCGTGTAGCAGTGCAGCCACGTGTAGTGGACGGCAGGCGCCGGCGTCGTGCAGGCCGGGGTCGGCGTCGACGACGTCGCCAGGGCGCTGTCGGGCGCCTGCACCGCCTGCGGGACCATCACGGGCCCGGCGGCCAGGGCGACCGGCGCAGCCGCCGGAGCCACGAGCGCGAGCACGAGCGAGACGACCGCCGGAATGGGGACACGTGATCTCATGCACCCCTCCTACGCGCATCGCCGGCGTCGGTGCACACCGCCGCTCGAGGCGACGCTTCGTGCTGATGGTATCGGAGGCACGAGGTTGCGGCCGCAGGACGGGCCAACCGGCACGTCTCGCGTGGGTCTATCAGACACGCCGGTCGCAGTTGCGCGCCTCGCTCCGGCATGTCAGTCCCATCGCACGCGGCATCGCCACCGGCGTCCTTTGCGCCCGGGCGATCCGACCTCGGATTCGGTGTCGCCCGTCACCGCTTTGTGAGGCTGGGGCAAGGTCGTCGGCAAGGTGGCCGGTACAATCTGGCTATCCACCAACAGGACTTCCGGCCGCCGGAGAGTATCTCCCCCTCATGCTCCGCACATCGCCACGTGCCCCGGGCCAGGCACTTGCCGAGTTCGCTCTCGTCATCCCGATCGTCCTTGTGCTGTTCCTGGCGATCGCCGACCTCGGGCGCCTGTTCGCCGCCGGCATCGTGGTCCAGTCGGCGTCCCGCGATGGTGCCGAGGCCGGGGCGCAGTACTACGCCCAGATCGCCGACGGCTCGACCGTGAGCGCGGCGGCCGTCTACACCACCGTCGATAACGCCGCGGTGTCGGTGACGTGCAACGAGCTGTCGAGGATCGGCGGCGCGACCGGTCCCGGCACGAGCTGCTCCCAGGTGCAGGCCGTCGTCGTCGCTTGCACGCACGACGTCGGGTTCGACCTGAACGGCACGACGCAGAGCGCGCCAGGCGACCCGAACTGCGCGGCTCCCCCCAGCGGCTCGATGACCCCGGGCGAGTCGGCGAATTGCGGCGGCATCACCAGCACGGCGTGGTCGACTTCGCTCGACTCAAGTCAGCTCCCGTACGTCGAGGTGCGCGTCTGCTATCCCTTCGACTTGCTCCTCGGATCCTCGTACATCCCCGCCGGCCCGTTCTACCTGCAGCAGAACTCGAGCTTCGTCGTCGCCGCCTATCCAACCCCATCACCTCCTCCGCCTGGCTCGCCCGGCGTCGCGACGTCCCCGATACCCAACCCGTCTGCCAGCGCGAGCGCGTCACCGACGCCGTCGCCAGTGAGCTCCCCAAGCGCGTCGGCGTCAGCGTCGGCCAGCCCAAGTGCGACACCCACCACATCACCGAACCCGACGCCCACTCTCTCTCCGGCGCCGACCCCGTCGCCTTCGCCAGCGCCATCGCTCACGCCGACAGCCACTCCCACTCCGGCGCCCGCCATGGCGACACCTACCGCGTCGCCATGAGAATCGCTCGGCGTGGGCCATCGTCAGCTTGGGCAAACCCCTCTACCGGGG
Organism: Chloroflexota bacterium; assembly: GCA_021802185.1. Taxonomy (GTDB): domain Bacteria; phylum Chloroflexota; class Limnocylindria; order Limnocylindrales; family CSP1-4; genus JAJYNJ01. The sequence continues at coordinate 4,649 of JAKAAV010000092.1, forward strand.
CGCGGAAACGCTCCCGGCGCGGGCAAGCCCTCGCGGAGTTCGCGCTCGTGTTCCCGCTGTTCCTGATGTTGTTCTTCGGTGCCGTTGTCCTTGGGATCGGCGTCTTCTACCAGCAGCAGCTGACGAACGCCGCCCGCCAGGCCGCGAGATACGCGTCGATCCACAGCGCCACGGCACAGTGCCCAACGGTGTCGACGCTTGATCCCTTGCCGGGCGACGGACCGCCGAACAGCTACTACCGCTGCGACTCTCCCCCCACCTGGCCGCTCATGACGGCCGCCGCCCGCAACGCGACATGGGGCGTGAACTCGAGCCAGATCAACGTCGCCGCGTGCTGGTCCGGATACGTCCTCTCGGCCGGATGGAACTCGAGCGGCGGATACGACGCGCCACCTACGGGCACGTCGACCTACAGCACCGTCTATGCGCCGTGCAGCATCGGCGGGGTGACCGACCCGCAGGACAACGCCGGCGCGATCACGTGCTCTGCGAACCTGACGACGAGCGATACCGCGAGCGACATGTCCGACCGCACGGGATTGCTCATCGCGAACTCGGTGACCGTCTACGCGTGCTACCAGTGGACCCCCCCGATGGCCGGGTTCCTCCTGATCCCGAAGACCATCACGCAGGCGGCCGCGATCACCGAACCGATCGAACGACAGCAATAGGAGGCGGGGATGCGCAATCGGGCGGGGCAGCGGGGGCAGATCCTCGTCGTGTTCGCGGGCGGGCTTGTCCTCGTGCTCTTGATTGCGTCGCTCGTCTTCGACCTCGGCAGCGACTGGATGTTGCAGCGCCAGGCGCAGAACGCCGCCGACCCCGGGGCACTCGCCGCCGCCAAGTTCATTCCCGCCGTCACCGGCACCGGCGCCTCATCGGACATGATCGCCGCGGCCTGCTACTACGCACGGCAGAACGGCCTCTTCCCGTCCGCCACAACCAACGACCTGTCTCCCAGCGGCTGCGTCGCCCCGAACGATCCCGGCGGCGCCACTCTGACGGTGAACTACCCGCCCGTCGGGGCGTCCGCCGGCGAGTTCGCCGGGCGGCCCGGCTTCGTCCAGGTCGGCATCACCCGCCACCGCCAGAACTACTTCATGGGCATCATCGGGCAGCCGACGTCCACGGTCTCGGCGTCCGCGGTCGCCGCCAACACCACGGGGGACTCCAACTCCTACTCGCTCCTCTCGCTCGACCCGGGCTGCACGAACGGTGCGGGGCAGTTGGGTGGCAACGGCGGGGGCGGCACGACCGGCAAGGTCTCGATCATTCCTGCGACCAATCCCGCCACTGGCACCCCATATGCGGGCGGTTACGTGCAGGTCAACTCGACATGCCAGTTCGTGTCCAGCCCGCCGACTACAACCGGGTGCCTGTCGAACGGAACCGGCGCCCTGCAGGTCTCCGGCGGTTCCTCGATCCAGGCGCCGGCGATCTCCGTCAGCGGGACGTGCGCCGACAGCGGCACGATCACGACGAACGCCGTCGGCAACGGGGTCACACAGGGGGCCCTCCAGGTTGGCGACCCCCTTGCCGAACTGCAACCACCGACGCCGAACCCGACGGGGAACATGTGTCCCGACGGCACCACACCAACGCCGGACAACCCGAAGGGGTGCAAGCTGAACACGGCCGGGACGTACCAGATGTCGCCGGGCACGTACTACGGCGGCTGGTCAATCGGGAACAACGTCACGCTCCAGCTTCTGCCGGGCATCTACATCATGGCTGGCGGAGGGATCAAGCTGAACTCTGGCGGGTCGATCACGTCGGTCGGTTCGTCCGGCAGCGGCCCCGCGCCGGTGCTGATCTACGGCACGGACGACCCGTACTTCCACTCCGCATGCATGACCACGCCCGGAGGGACGGGCTGCCAGGCGGCGCTCGACTTCACGGCAAACTCGACGCTCGACATCGCCGGCTTGGTGTCGGGCCCGTACAAGGGCATGGTCATCTGGCAGGACGGCAAGTCGAGCTGCAACACGCCCGGCGGCGGCTGCAACGTGACGGTCGGCGGGCAGACGAACCTGAGCATCGCCGGCACGATCTACGCGCCGAAGGTCCAGGTCACGCTGAACGGTGGCAGCTCCACGTCCGGCTGCACGGTCGGGTCGAGCACACCGAACTGCGCCGTCGTCCAGATCATCTCGTGGTGGTGGCAGATCACGGGTGGGTCGCAGCTGATCATGCCGTACGACCCGAACCAGCTGTACCAGCTCTCCCAGCGGGGGCTCGTTCACTGATCGGATGACGCGCTCCGGTGCGCGCCATCTGCGGTGCGTCGCGATCCGCTGCCCTCGCCGCTTCCGTCAGTTGCCGTTTGCGCCCAGGTACCGCAGCGCCACCGCCGCGTGCAGGGCCGCCCCGACCGCCATCGCGTCCTCGTCGAATACCACGCGGTTCGAATGGTTTTGCGGCGCGTTCTCCGGGTCGACGTCGGCAGGCCGGCCACCGAGGTGCGCCATGGCGCCGGGCACCTTCTGGAGCACGTACGAGAAGTCCTCCGCGCCCATGACCGGGGCGTCCGGCACCACCACGTCGTCCGCACCGACCAGGTCGGTCGCGACCGTCCGCACCAGCTCCGCGAAGCCGGCGTCGTTGACCGTCACAGGGTAGCCCTGCTCGATCTCGAGCTCGACCGACGCGCCGTGGGCCGACGCGATCCCCTCGGCGACCCGCCGGATGCCCTCCTTCAGGCGCATCCGCGTCTCCTCCGACAGCGTCCGCATCGTGCCCTCGACGAACGCGGTCTCGGGGATGATGTTGTCTCGCGTGCCGGCGGTGATGTGCGCGATCGTGATGACCGCGGGGTCGAACACGCTGACGGTCCGCGTCACGAGCAGCTGGAGCGCGAGCACGATCTCTGCTGCGACCGGGATGGGGTCAAGCGCCTCGTGGGGGGCGGAGGCATGTCCGCCTCGGCCGCGCACCGTCATACGGATCGTGTCGGCGGCCGCATAGGTTGGCCCGGGCCTGATCGCAATCACGCCGCTGCGGTACTCGTTGGTGATGTGGATGGCGAACGCGGCCTCGACGGGCGACGGCGCCGAGTTGAGCAGCCCCTCCTCGAGCATGTAGCGCGCGCCGTGCCAGCCCTCCTCGCCGGGCTGGAACATGAACAGCACGTTGCCG
>JAKAAV010000093.1 GCA_021802185.1 Chloroflexota bacterium
GAAGCCGACCAGCGAGGTCCCGATGCACCTCGGCGTGTATCTCGCGCGCCCCGACGTCGGCGCGATCGTCCACACCCACAGCGACTACGCGACGGCGTTCTCGATTCTCCGGGAACCGATCCCGGCCGCCCATTACCTGCTCGCGTTCGCCGGGCCGTCGGTGCCATGCGCCGAGTACGCGACGTACGGGACGCCCGAGCTGGCGGCGAACGCCGTGGCCGCCCTGGCCGGCTGCCGCGCGACCCTGCTCGCGAACCACGGAGTGCTCGCGGTCGGCCCCGACCTGCGGACGGCGCTCACGGTCGCCGAGAGCGTCGAGGTCGTCGCCGGGCTGTACCACCGCGCGCGGACAATCGGCGAGCCCCACCTCCTCGACGCCGCCGAGATGGCCAGGGTGGCGCAGCTGTTCGCGACGTACGGCCAGCCGCAACAGGTGGGCGACGACCCGCCGGAGTGATCGGTGGCCGCTGCCCCGGAGTCGTCGTCGCGACGCCACGATCCGAACGCCGGCCCGTGACCCGCCGCCTCCGGGGTGCCGCCGCCTCCGGGGCGCAGCCGCTGGCCCCGATTGTGCCCAGCGGCCCGATGAAGGGACTCGACCTGGCACGCCCGGCGCGACCGCCGCCCGACGCGCCTGGCGGGACGTCATGATGGCGCCAGGAGCGAAGGCAAGCGGAGGCACGGGATCGTCAGGATGGGCAGCGACGGGATCTCCAGCGGCGACATGCCTCGCCGCCCCGGCCTCGCCGGCCGCCTCGCCATCGTCACCGGCGGCGCCAGCGGCATCGGGCTCGCCACCGCCCGTCGCTTCGTCGCCGAGGGCGCCCGTGTCGTCGTGCTCGACCGCGACGAGCGGGCCCTGGCGCACCTCCCCGGCGAGGTCCCCGGCGTCGCGGCCGCCATCCCGTGCGACGTCTCCGAACCCGCCGAGGTCGAGCGGGCGTTCGCGCAGGTCGACGAACGCTTCGGGCCGCCCGGCGTCCTGATCGCCAACGCCGGCATCAGCATCCGGCACCGGTTCCTCGACATCACGCCCGACGAGTGGCGGCGCGTCATGTCGGTCAACCTCGACGGCGTCTTCTTCTGCGCCCAGGCCGCGGCGCGGAGGATGGTCGAGACCGGCCGCGGGGTCATCCTCATGACCGCGTCGACCAACGGCGTCGTCGGCCACCCGTTCTATGCCGACTACAACGCGTCGAAGGCGGGGGTCATCCTGCTCGCGCGCTCGATGGCGCTCGAGCTCGCGCCGGCGGTCCGCGTGAACGCCGTGGCGCCCGGCTACGTCCTGACGCCGATGCAGCGCGCCGAGTACACCGACGAGATGCTCGACGCGACGAACGCGAAGATCCCGCTGCGCCGGCACGCGACCCCGGAGGAGGTCGCGGCGCTGTTCGCGTACCTCGCGTCGGACGAGGCGGCCTACCTGACGGGCGCGGTGATCCCGATCGACGGCGGCGAGCTGGCGGGGGGCCTGGCGAGCCGCGACTGACTTCTGCGGCGAGGGCCCGGGCGCGACAGGTGACCGCGGGTCTCGCGACCCATCGACGCGACGCCCGGACAGCCGCCGGCCCGTCGTGGCAGCCTGTGCGCGAGACCACGAGCACGACAGGAGCCCGCGAGTGCCCGAACAGCCCATCGTCCACCCGTACATCCCGAACACGATCCCCGAGATTCGCGCGGAGATGCTCGCCGCGATCGGCGCGACCGACATCGGGGACCTGTACGCCGAGATCCCCGAGCGCCTGCGCCTGCGCCGGCCGCTCGACCTGCCGCCCGCCCTGCGCTCGGAGACCGAGCTCGTCCGCGAGGTCGGGGGCCTGCTCGAGCGCAACCGCTCGACGCGCGAGCTGGTCAGTTTCCTCGGAGCGGGCTGTTACGAGCACCAGGTCCCGGCTGTCTGCGACGAGATCAACGGCCGCGCCGAGTTCCTGACCGCGTACGCCGGCGAGCCGTACGAGGACCACGGCCGCTTCCAGGCACTCTTCGAGTACTGCTCGATGATGGGCGAGCTGCTCGACATGGAGGTCGTGAACGTCCCCGTCTACGACGGCTTCCAGGCGGCGGCGACGGCCCTGCGCATGGCGGCCCGCGTGACGGGCCGGACCCGGCTGCTGCTGACCGACGCGATCGGGCGGGACAAGCGCTCCAAGATCGCCGACTACTGCGCGCCCGACCTCGTGCTGGAGACGGTGCCGTTCGACCAGGCGTCCGGCGAGCTCGACCGGGGGGCGCTCGCTGCGCTCCTGCGCGACGACGTGGCGGCGGTGTACGTCGAGCAGCCGAACCATCTCGGCGTGGTCGAGACGGGGCTGGCGGAGGTGGTCGAGGCGGCGCACGAGGTCGGCGCCCTGGCGGTCGTGTCGGTCGACCCGTCCACCCTCGGCGTCCTCGCCCCGCCGGCGTCGGTCGGCGCCGACATCGCCTGCGGCGACATCCAGCCGCTCGGCATCCACCAGCACTTCGGCGGCGGCCACGGCGGCTTCATCGCCTCGGCCGACGACCCGCGCATCGTCATGCAGTACCCCTCGCGCCTGTTCGGCATCGCGCCCACCCGCGTCGCCGGGGAGTACGGCTTCGGCGACGTCGCCTACGAGCGGACCTCGTTCGCGCTGCGCGAGGAGGGCCACGAGTGGGTCGGCACGGCGGCCGCGTTGTGGGGCATCACCGCGGGCGTGTACCTCGCGCTGATGGGCCCGCAGGGCATGCGCGAGCTCGGCGAGTCCGAGATGGCCCGCACGCACTACGCGATGGGGCGCCTGGCGGCCCTGCCCGGGGTGCGGATCCCGTTCGAGCGGAGCCACCACGTGCAGGAGTTCGTCGCCGACTTCACCGGGACGGGTCGCACGGTGGCCGACGTGAACCGGGCGCTGCTCGAGCGCGGGATCCTGGGCGGCGCCGACCTGTCCGGCCAGTTCCCGGGGCTCGGGCAGGCCGCGCTCTACGCGGCGACCGAGGTGCGCACCCAGGCCGACATCGACCGCCTCGCGGTCGCGCTCGGGGAGGTGCTGGCGTGACGGCGGCCGACGAAGCCCCGGCCACCGTGGGCGGATCGGCGGCATCCGTTCCCTCCGCCCGGCCTCACGTCTCCCACCGCGGTCCGGCCGAGGCGGTTGCCGGCACATCGTCGCCCCACGCGATCGCGCCCAAGCCCTTTCCGCGCCGCTTCCACCAGGCGAGCTGGGACGAGCCCGTCATCTTCGAGCTCTCGACCCCCGGCGCGCGGGGCGTCCTCCTGCCGCCGATCGAGCCCGGCATCCGCGAGGCCGTCGGGAATCCCGCGGCCGACCTGCCGGCCGGCGTCGGGCGCGCGCGCCCGCCGCAGCTGCCCGAGCTCGCCCAGCTCCACGTCCTGCGCCACTACGACCGCCTCAGCCAGGAGAACCTGGGGGTCGATCTCAACATCGACGTCGGGCAGGGCACCTGCACGATGAAGTACTCGCCCAAGGTCAACGAGGGGCTCGTGCGCTCGCACAAGCTGGCCGAGCTGCACCCGCTGCAGGACGAGTCGACGGTGCAGGGGATCCTCGAGCTCATGTGGCGCCTCGAGCGCTTCCTCGCCGAGATCAGCGGCATGGACCGCGTGACGCTGCAGCCGGCCGCGGGGTCGCAGGCGATCTGGACGAACGTCGCGATGATCCGGGCGTACCACGCCTCCCGGGGCGAGGCGGCGGCTCGCGACGAGGTCGTCACGACGATCTTCAGCCACCCTTCGAACGCGGCGGCGGCCAAGGTCGCGGGCTACCGCGTCATCACGCTGTACCCCGACCCCGAGACCGGGCACCCCTCGCTCGACGCGCTGCGGGCCGCCGTGGCGGAGCGGACGGCGGCGCTCCTCGTCACGAACCCCGAGGACACCGGCATCTTCAACCCCGAGGTCGACGCGTTCGTCCGCGTCGTGCACGAGGCGGGCGGCCTCGCCGCCTACGACCAGGCCAACGCGAACGGCATCCTCGGCATCACGCGAGCCCGCGACGCGGGCTTCGACCTCTGCCACTTCAACCTGCACAAGACGTTCTCGACGCCGCACGGCTCGGGCGGCCCCGCCGCCGGCGCGTGCGGGGTGACGGGCGAGCTCGGGCCGTTCCTGCCGGCGCCAACGGTCGAGCGGGCGGCCGACGGCACGTTCGCCCTCGACCACGACCGGCCGCAGTCGATCGGCTCGGTGCGGCCGTGGTACGGCGTGGCGCCGAACCTCGTGCGCGCGTACGCGTGGATCCGCTCGCTGGGCCCGGACGGGCTGCGTGCCGTCTCCGAGACGGCCGTTCTCAACAACAACTACCTGCTCGCGAAGGTGCTCGAGATCGACGGCGCGAGCGCGCCGTACGCGGCGGGGAAACGGCGCATCGAGCAGGTCCGGTACAGCTGGGAGACCTTGGCCGAGGCGACCGGCGTCCACAGCGAAGAGCTGGGCGTGCGCATGGCCGACTTCGGGACCCACTACTGGACGAGCCACCACCCGTTCGTCGTGCCCGAGCCGATGACCCTCGAACCGACCGAGTCGTACTCGAAGGCCGATCTCGACGAGTTCGCGGCGATGCTGCGCGAGGTTGCGCGCGAGGCGCGCGAGACGCCCGAGACGGTGCACTCGGCGCCGCACGCGAGCACGATCCACCGGATCGACCCGTCGTGGTTCGACGACCCCGAGCGCTGGGCGGTCACGTGGCGGGCGTACCTGCGCAAGCACGGCGAACGGCGGGCCGCGGAGGCAGGCCGCGCCGCCGCGGGCGTCTCCGCCAGTCACGCTGCGGATGCCTGACCGGCCCGGGCGCGGCGCATCGCGTCACCGCCCGCCGCGCGTCGGCCTGATCGTCAACCCGATCGCCGGCCTCGGCGGCCGTGTCGGCTTGAAGGGTTCCGACGGCGAGGGAATGGCGGCCCGCGCGATCGAGCTCGGCGCGGAGCCGAAGGCGAACCACCGCGCGGCGGCGGCGCTCCGTGCCCTCGTCTCCGCCTGGCCGTCGGGCCTGCCTGCGCCCGAACTGCTCGTTGCGCCCAGATCGATGGGTGAGGACGCGGTCCGGGAGGTCGGGCTGGCGCCCGACTTCTCCGTCGACGTGCTGCCCGACCCCGCCGACGGCCCGACGACCGCCGGCGACCCGACGACCGCCGGCGACCCGACGACCGCCGACGGCCCGACGACCGCCGACGACACCAAGCGCCTGGCGACCCGGCTGGCGGGTCTGCGCGTCGACCTCCTGCTGTTCGCCGGCGGCGACGGGACGGCCCGGGACGTCCACGCCGGGCTTCTGGGAACTCACGCGGGTGGCGCGACGGGCCGCGCGGCGAACGGCGGCGATCTCCCTCCGGTCCTCGGCATCCCGGCCGGCGTGAAGATCCAGTCCGCCGTATATGCCACGAGCCCCGCGGCGGCGGGTCGCCTGGCGGCGGAGTGGCTCGCCTCGGCGAGCCGGAAGACCGAAGAGCGCGAGGTGCTCGACCTCGACGAGGCCGCGTACCGGCGCGGCGAGGTTCGGCCGGCGCTCCACGGCTATCTCCGCGTGCCGGCCGAGCGGCGCGTGCAGGACCGCAAGGCGCCGACGCCGCCGGACGAGTCGGTGGCCTTCGCCGGCATCGCGGAGGCCATCGTCGAGCAGATGGGTCGCGCGGCCGACGGCATGCGCTGGATCCTCGGGCCGGGCACGACCGTGCGTGCCGTCGCCGACCGGCTGGGCGTCCCGAAGGCGCTGGTCGGCGTGGACGTCGTGGAGTGGCGCGAGGACGGCGCGCGGCTCGTGGCGCAGGACGGCGGTGAGCAGGCCATCCTCCGCGCGCTCGACGGGCGATCCGCGCGTATCGTCGTCACCCCGATCGGCGGGCAGGGCTTCCTGTTCGGCCGCGGCAACCAGCCGATCTCGCCCGCCGTGCTCCGCGCGGCCGCCTGTGGGCGAGCCCCGCGCGACACGCTCATCGTCGTCGCCACGCCTGGCAAGCTCGCCGCGCTCGGCGGCCGGCCGCTGCTCGTCGACACGGGCGACGATCGACTCGACGCGGAGCTCGCCGGGCACGTGACGGTGGTCACCGGGCATCGGGATCGGGCGGTCATCCGGGTGGCGGTCGCCTGACCGAGGAGGCAGACATGGGCGCAATGGACGGCAGGCGGGCGATCGTGACCGGCGCTGCGTCGGGCATCGGGCGCGCGACCGCGCACCTGCTCGCCCGGGAGGGGGCGCGCGTGCTCGTCGTGGACCTCGACGGAGACGGCGCGGAGGCGGTCGCCCACGAGATCCGGGCCAAGGGCCGCGAGGCCATCGCCGTCCGCGCCGACGTCACGCGCGACGCGGATTGCCGCGCGGCGGTGGACCAGGCGGTCGAGGCGTTCGGCGGGCTCGACACGCTCGTGAACTGCGCCGGCGTCATCCGTCGGGCGAACGCCGTCGACCTCGCCGAGGCCGACTGGGACCTCGTCATGGCCGTCAACGTGAAGTCCGTCTACCTGATGGCGCACCACGCCGTGCCCGTCATGGCCGGGTCCGCGATGGCCGAGTCGGCGTCGGCCGCGACCGACGATCGAGGCCGGCGCGCGAGCGACGGTCAGAGGCGCGGGGGCGCCATCGTGAACATCGGCTCGGGCTGGGGGCTGAAGGGCGGCCCGGACGCGGTCGCCTACTGCGCGTCGAAGGGCGCGGTCGTGAACATGACCCGCGCGATGGCGATCGACCACGGGCCGCAGGGGATCCGGGTGAACTGCGTCTGCCCCGGCGACACCGACACGCCGATGCTGCGCGCCGAGGCCCGCCAGCTCGGGGCCGATGAGGCCGCCTTCCTCGCCGAGTCGGCGGAGCGTCCGCTGGCGCGCCTCGGCACGCCCGACGATGTCGCGCAGGCGATCCTCTATCTCGTCTCGGACGCGTCGTCGTGGGTCACCGGCACGACCCTCGTCGTCGACGGGGGCGGAATCGCGTAGGACCGCGGTCTCGGCCGAGCCGCCGGCACTCGGCCGCCCGCGCGCTGCGCCGTGAAGCCGCGCGCCAGGGGCCGCTGTTCCCGGGCCGGCTCCGGCGCACCGGGCGCACCGGGCGCACCGGCGCGCCGGGCGCGCGGGCGTACCCAGCCACACGTCGTCCCAGAGCCGCTTGACCGCGCCATGTTAGCGATATATCGTGACGGTGCACGACATGGTGCGACAGTCAGGAAAGGGGTTGTTCGGCGACGTTCGAGCACGGACCGGACCGTCCGTGGGACGAGCCCGGGATCGGAGAGGGGCCCGCTGGCCCGGGCCGCGGCTGGCACACGGGAGGCGAGCGGTGCGCGGGCCACGGGCCCGGACGCGGCGCGCGGCTCCACCACGGCGAGGGACCACGGCACGGTCGTGGACCGTGGACGCACGCGCACGGGATCGGCGGGCCACCTGGCGGCCCGTTCGGAGGGCCGTTCGGTGGGGTGTTCCGCGGCCGTGGGCGGATGGCGCGGCGCGGCGACGTCCGCCTGGTGATCATCGCGCTCCTCGCCGAGCAGCCCATGCACGGGTACCAGGTGATCCAGGAACTCGAGGCGCGGAGCGGCGGTCGCTGGCGTCCGAGCGCGGGCTCCGTGTACCCGACGCTGCAGCAGCTCGAGGACGAGGGCCTCGTTCGGAGCGAGGAACGGGACGGGCGGCGCGTGTTCACGCTGACCGACGCCGGGCGCGCCGAGCTGGATCGGCGCGGGCCCGCGACCCGGCCATGGGAGGCCGAGGCCGGCGAGGACGAGGCGTTCGAGCTGCGCGACCTGAGCTTCGAGGTCGTTGCCGCGGCGATGCAGGTCGGGCGGGTCGGA
>JAKAAV010000094.1 GCA_021802185.1 Chloroflexota bacterium
CGGGGCGAGCTCCGCGGCGCCCCGGATCGCCATCGCCTCGACGAGCGCCCAGGTCAGGTCGACCTCGCTCCACGTCGGGTTGGCGGCCGCCATGTCGCGGACGCGCGGGACCCAGTACGAGCGCTCCTTGCCCAGCACCTCGAGCACGATCGGCGGGTTCGTCGTGCCGCCGACGGCCCCGCGCTCGATCGCGTAGCGCAGCTCCTCGATGGCGCACGAGTCGTTCCAGTAGTCCGTGAGGCCGATGCGCGAGGTCCGCAGCATCGCGGAATCGACCATCGCCTGGGTGTTCATCGCCACGGGAGCCTCCGCTTCCCCGCCCTCGCCCGGCGCGGCCTCCGGTCGGGCGCTCCCCTCCGCGCTCGTCGCACGATCCCTTCCGCGTCGGGCGTCCGCAGAATAATCGATAATCGACAGCATCGCAAGGAGGATGTCACGGCCCGAGGTGCGCGGCCTGCGCGAAGACCGCCGCAAGTCCTCGCTTGACTCGGACCGGGCCGAGAGTAGACTCGGCGGTGGATTATCGATAATCGCGAGTGGTCGCCGGTGAGGGAGAGCTCGGCCGGGGTCCGGAGGCGAGGGAGACCGACATGGCGGCAGGCACCGAGTCAGTGCTGGGCCAGTTCCTCGGCGATGACGAGTTCCCCGTCGAGTGGGAGTCCGACGCGGAGCGGTCGCTCTTCTGGGTCTACGACGACCTCCACTGCCCGCATCCCCTCAGCCCGATGTTCTTCGACATCGGCGGCTGGTGGCTCACGTGCGACCACATGTTCCGGCGGTTCGGCACGCCGTTCGCCTGCGACTGGATCACGAAGAGGGTGAACGGATACCTCTATACCGCCGCCGTCCCGGCCTCCCCCGAGATGCGCGTCGACGCGATGGAGTACGGCGCCCGCTACGGCGCACGGGTGCCCCTCGATCGGGCGTACGAGGACCGGATCGGTGCCTACCTCGACACAGTCCTCCCGGTCTACGGCGCGCACTTCGCCGGCTGGTGGCGCGAGCGGCTGGTGCCCGAGATGCAGCGCAACTTCGCGTACCTCGAGGAACGCCTCGACCAGCAGGACGAGATGAGCCTGGCAGACATCGCCTGCCTGCTCGAGGACGCGATCGACGTCCACGACAGGCACTGGAAGATCCACTGGATGCTGAACTTCGCGCAGCTGTCGGCGACGCTGAACCTGCGGGCCGTGGCAAAGCGGACGCGCGGCGACGTCGACGAGGCCCTGCTCGGGCGGCTCCAGAACTCGGCCCGGGACCGCAACTGGGACTCGATCGAGGCGCTCTGGAAGATGAAGCAGGAGGTCGTCGCCGACCCGGATCTGGCGCCGGCCTTCCGGCACGAGACGGCGCCCGAGATCATCGCGGCGCTCCGCGCCACCGAGCGCGGGCGGCGGTTCATCGCCGAGCGCGTGGAGCCGTACCAGCGCGAGTTCGGCTGGCACGCGGTGTGGAGCCATGAGTTCGTGTTCCCGACGGTCCGCGAGCACATGGAGCCGGTGATCGAGACGGTTCGCGGATACGTCGACACGGGGTACGACTACCCATCGACGGTGGCGGCGATGGCCGCCGACATCGAGCGCGCGTCGGCCGAGATCCTGGAGGGCCTGGAGGGCGACGACCTCGAGGCGATGCGGGCGGCGAACGAGATCAACCTGAAGATGGCGCCGCTGACCCCCGACCACCACTTCTACATCGACCAGGGCGCGAACGCGCACGTCCGGCTGGTCCTCATCGCGATCGGTCGGAAGCTCGTCGCGGACGGCACACTCGACGCCGACGACGACGTCATGTTCCTGCGCTACAACGAGCTGCGGGAGCTCATCGGGGATCGGGGAGTGTTCGACGCACGGTCGCTGGTGGCAGAGCGCCGGGCCGAGCGCGAGGCTTCATACGCCATCCGGCCGCGCGACTGGATCGGGACGGCGACGCCGAGCCAGCTGGGGTTCCCGTACTGGGTGAACTGGGGCTTCCCGGACAAGTTCTACCGGAAGCCGTCCGACGTGGTCGGCCAGGTGACCGGCATCGGCGGATCGCCGGGGGTGGTCGAGGCCGTCGCGCGGGTCGTGCTGCGCGAGGACCAGTTCGACGAGGTGCGGGCCGGCGAGGTCGTCGTGTGCCAGATGACGAACCCGGCGTGGGTCGTGCTGTTCACGAAGATCGTCGGCCTCGTCACTGACGCCGGCGGCACGACGTCTCACCCAGCCGTGCTGTCGCGCGAGTTCGGGATCCCGGCAGTGGTCGGCACGTCCAGCGGGACGCGCGTCATCCGGACCGGCGATCGCGTCCGCGTCAACGGCACGACCGGGATCGTCGAGGTCGTCCAGGCGGCGGCCCAGTTCAAGAACGACCTCCTCGGGCTGTAGGCAGGACGAATGACACAGATCACCCGGGACGTCCTCAGCGACAAGGTCGAGGACCACCTGCTGCAGGCGATCCTGTCGGGCCGCTATCCGCCCGGATCGCGGATCGTCGAATCGCGCGTCGCCCGCGAGCTCGGAGTGAGCCAGGCGCCCGTCCGCGAGGCGCTCCGAGACCTCGAGGCGCTGGGGATCGTCGAGATCACCGCGTTCCGGGGCGCGAGCGTGCGGAGCCCGAGCAAGGCGGAGCTGCTCGAGGCGTACGGCGTGCGCGCCGAGCTGGAGTCGTACGGGGCGCGGCTCGCCCTGGCGCGGCTGTCGGATGCCGATCTCGAGCCGCTGCAGTCTCTCATCGACGCGATGCGCCGCGCGGCCACCAGAGGCGACACGCACGAGGAAGCCCTCGTCGACGGCGAGTTCCATGCCCGCCTCATCGAGATCACCGGCAACCGCACGCTCGGCCGGGTGTGGCGATACCTCGTGCCGGTCGCCCGGACGTACATCACGCTCGCCGCCCCCGGCGTCGACGCCATCGCAGCCGCCGACCTCCACCAGCCGATCCTGGACGCGCTGCGCATGCGGGACCCGGATCTCGCCGTCGCGGCGATCCGGCGGCACTTCGAGATCGCGGGCTCCAGCTTCGACGCCGCGTTCTCGGAATCGGTCGGGTCGGCGACGGGGTCGCAGGGAGACGGAGCGAGCGTCGACGGCCATCCGCCGATGGAGCCGATCGCCCACGTGCTCGCCCGCGGCGGGCGGGGCGGCGCCTGGCACGGTCGAGGCGGCCCGTCGGGGGAGGCAGGGTCGCGCGCTCGGGACGCGACCGGGTGGAAGAGGGACACATGAGCGACGGGTTCCGGTTGTCGGAGGAGATGTCGGCGGGCAGCGCACGCCTGCGCGTCGACGTGCTGGGCGGCGAGCCCCGCGAGCACGTGCTCGACGACATGAACTTCCTGAACTACCGGCTCGCCGACGTGCGGCTGGAGCCCGAAGTCACGCTCCCGGCGGCCGACATCCTGTGGCAGGCGGACGACGGGAAGGGCGTCTCGTACGACGGACGGCGGATGACGTTCACCGGGCCCTGGCCGGCCGGCCCGATCCAGAAGGTCATCGTGGCGCTGCTGGCCCTCCGGATGGAGGAAACCGGTCTCCACCCGTTCCACGCCTCTGCCGCGCGGTACCGCGGCCGCACTGTCATGTTCCTCGGCGGCGAGTCGAATCACGGCAAGTCGATGGGCCAGATCGAGGCGTGCCGCCGGGGCGGCCTGCTCGTCTCGACCGAGACCACGGTTGTCGACGAGGACGGGTGCGCCGTCATGGGCTCGAAGGCCCCGTTCATCAAGAAGCGCACCGAGGGGACCGAGCGGGCCGACAAGGCCGCGCCGGAGCGCGGCGTCGAGAAGTTCTTCGGCGGGATGCCGACCTGGGACATCTTCCCGGAGCCGAGCAACGTCGACGTCGTGATCGTCCCGGCGATCGACGGCAACTTCGACCCGACCCTCGCGGCGATGATCCCGTTCGAGCGCCAGTTCCAGACGCTGCACTCGCTGCAGAACTACTTCCTGCTCAACGAGCTGCTCGCACCGGGCTTCCCGATGCCGATCGTCGACGCCGAGCCGCTCCGGCGGAAGCGTGCGGCCTTCCTCTCACGGTTCTGCGAGCGCCCCTTCTACTTCGTCCGTGCAGCGACCCCGCAGGAGCTGATGGACGAGGTGGACCGGGTGCTCTGACGGGCCGGCGGCACGGCGATGCGCGCGTTCCGGTACGAGCGCCCGACGACGCTCTGCGAGGCGATCGGTCTGCTGGAGCGCCACGGGAGCAACGCCCGGCTGCTCGCGGGCGGGACCGACCTCATCATCGGGCTGCGCGACCGGACCGAGACCGCGAGCGTCCTGGTCGACCTCAAGCACGTCGCCGAGCTGCGGCCCGCGATCGACGCGCGCGAGGGAGTGCTGCGGATTGCCGCGACGTCCGTGATGACCGACGTCGCGGCCGACCTCCGCGTCCGTGACCGGTTCGTCGCGCTTGCCGAGGCCGCGGCGGTCGTCGGCTCCGTCCAGATCCGCAACCGGGCCACGATCGGCGGGAACCTCTGCAACGCGTCACCCGCCGCGGACACCGCCACTCCCCTGCTCGTGTACGGCGCCATCGTCGTCGCGGCCGGCGCCGGCGGCACGCGCCGGATCCCGATCGACGAGCTCTTCGTGCGATCCGGCCAAACGACGCTCCGGCATGCCGAGATCGTCACGGCCGTCGAACTGCCGCTGGCGGCCATGCCGGTCGGGACGGTCCACCTCCGCCGGACGCGGCGCCGCGGCCACGACCTGGCGTCGGTCACGCTCTCCTGTTCCGTCGACGGACATGGAGTGACGCGCATCGCGTACGGCAGCGTCGGGCCGCGGCCGGTGCTGGCGGTCGACGAGAGCGGGGCCCTTGCAGATCCCGCGTCGAGCGACGAGGCCCGGGACGCGATACTCGAGCGGATGCTCGGCGCGGCGGCTCCGTCGCCGCGGTCGATGCGCGCGAGCCCGGAATACAGGCTGGCGATGCTGCGTGTGCTGGCCCGGCGGGCCGTGGCGATCGCGAGGGATCGACTCGCCGAGCGGACGCGGCAGGAGCAGCCGGCGATGGCGGCCGGACGCGAACCGGGGCCCCCGGCCGGCACGAGCGACGAGCGGGACGCCGAACCCCTGCCGGCCGCACCGAGAACGCCTCGACCAGTGGCGTTCGGACGGGGCTCGGGAGCGGAGGCGCCGCTCCCGATCTCGATGGTCGTCAACGGACGCGAACGCCACCTCGAGGTCGCGCCGCGGCGGACCCTCCTCGACGTCCTCCGCGACGATCTGGGGCTCACCGGGGCCAAGGAGTGCTGCCTGGTCGGCGAGTGCGGCGCGTGCACGGTCGCCATGGATGGCCGCACGGTCGATGCGTGCCTCGTGCTCGCGGTGGAGGCCGACGGCGCCGACGTGCGGACGGTCGAGGGCCTCGCGGAGGGCGGCCGGCTCAGCCGGCTGCAGGAGGCGTTCCTCGAGAAGGGCGCTGCGCAGTGCGGGTACTGCATTCCCGGGCAGCTGATGTCGGCGCGCGCGCTGCTCGACCTCGACCCCCACCCGACCGTCGCCGCCGTCGAGGAGGGACTGGCCGGCAACCTGTGCCGGTGCGGCGGGTACCGGCAGATCGCGGAGGCGGTCCTGGGCGTCGCCGAGGAGGAGGCGCGATGACCGGCGAGGGCGTCGGCGCGTCGGTGCAGAGGGGCGGCGGCCGCGACCGGGTCACGGGACGCCAGCAGTACGCCGCGGACCTCCAGATCCCCGACGCACTGCACGCGAAGCTCGTCACGCTCGATTGCGCGCGGGCACGCATCGTCTCGATCGACACGTCGGAGGCGTGCCGGGTTCCGGGCGTCCGGCTCGTCATGACCGCCGCGGACCTGCCGCAGCCCGTTCCGCGGTTCGGGCCCCAGTTCCAGGACCGCCCGATCCTGGCCGTCGGCGAGACGAAGTACCACGGCGAGCCGGTCGCCGCGGTGGCGGCCGAGACACGCGAGGCAGCCGAGGAGGCCGCGCGGCTGGTGCGGGTCGAGCGCGACGAGCTGACGGCGGCCTTCACGATCGACGCCGCGCTCGCCCCGGATGCGCCGCTCGTCCAGGACCCGGAGCTCCGCGCCGGCGACCCGTGCGCGATGACGAACGTGCTCCGCGAGCACCGGTTCGGCTGGGGCGACGTGGATGCCGCCGGCGCAGGGCCGATCCTCGTCGTCGACCACACGTACGCGTTCCCGATGGTCACGCAGTTCGCCATCGAACCGCACGCGTTCGCGGCGGCGCCCGACGAGGACGGGATCACCATCTGGAGCACGATCCAGCACCCCTACTGGCTGCAGCGCGTGATCGCGAACCTGCTCGGCCTGCCGCTGTCGAAGGTGCGTGTCGTGGCGCCCGACCCCGGGGGCGCGTTCGGCGGCAAGCAGCACCCGAAATACGAGCCGCTCGTCGCGTTCATGGCGCTGCGCGCCGGCCGGCCCGTGCGGCTCGCGCTGACACTCGAGGAGACGTTCCAGGCGGTGCGGCGCGCCGCGGCCCGCGTCCGCGTCCGAACCGGGGTCGGCGCGGACGGCACGTTCGTGTTCCAGGACGTCGCCGCCGACTACCTGATCGGTGCGTACGCCGACATCGCCGATCGCGTCGTCAGCAAGGGCAGCTACCCCGCCTGCGGCCCGTACCGAGTGCCGGCGGCCCGGATCGTCGCCCGCGGGATCCTGTCGCACACGCCTCCATCGACCGCGTTCCGCGGGTTCGGAAACCCGCAGGTGAACTGGGCGGTCGAATCGAACATCGACGACGCGGCGCGCGCGCTCGGGATCGATCCGCTCGAGCTCCGACTCCGGAATCTCGCCGCGAGTGGCGAGCCGTTCATCCCGAACGACACCCCCGCCGACGGTGAGTGGCGGCAGACGGTCCGGAAGGCGGCCGAGGCGATCGGCTGGGGCACTCCGCTGCCCGAGGGACACGGGCGCGGTCTTGCCCTCGGCATCAAGTCGGGCCCGACCACGGGGCTGTCGTACTCGACGGTCCGGCTTCTCGCGGACGGCAGCGTCATCGTCTACGCCGGCACGTCCGACATGGGCCAGGGCGCGCGGACGATCTTCGCGCAGATCGCGGCCGAGGAGCTCGGGGCGCCGCTCGACTGGGTCACCGTCGTCATGGGCGACACGCGCCTCGTCCCGTACGACGCGCAGACGTCGGCCAGCCGCTCGTCGGTGCTGATGGGGACCGCCGTGCTGCGCGCGTGCCGGGACGTGCAGTCGAAGATCCGGTCGATGGCGGCGCGCCTGGAGAACGAGCCGGAGGAGGCCATCGTCGTCGAGCGCGGGAGCGTCCGGCTGCAGGACCGGGAGATTTCGATCCTCGACGTGCTGAAGCGCGGGCTCGGCCGGCTGGGCGGCGAGGTCATCGGCAACGGCGAGATGCGCAAGGAGGAGGAGCCGGGGCACCCGCTGGGCGGGTCGGCGGCGTTCTGGGAGTTCAACTGCACGGCGGTCGAGGCGGCGGTCGACGGGGACACCGGGGACGTGACGCTGCTCCGCCACGTGACGGTCTCGGACGTCGGCCGCGCCGTGAACCCGCTCCAGGTCCGTGCGCAGGACGAGGGCGCCGCCGTCATGGGCCTCGGTCACACGCTCATGGAGGCGTACTTCTTCGACGAGTCGGGCCGGATCCGGAACCTGGGGGCGATCGACTACCGGATCCCGACGAGCATGGACCTGCCGCTCGAGCTCCAGAGCGCGATCGTCGAGAACGCGGACGGCCCGGGGCCGTATGGTGCGAAGGGCATGAGCGAGGGTGCGCTGCTGTGCGTGGCGCCGGCCGTCGCGGCCGCCGTCCGTGAC
>JAKAAV010000095.1 GCA_021802185.1 Chloroflexota bacterium
AAGCCACTGGATCGCCTTCGCAGCCGCGGACCACGCCTCGCGGAAGCCACGACCCCACCCCTCGGCACCGGCTCGCGCCGACGCCGCCTCCACCGCACCTCCCCCCGACAGCGCGCGGAGTTGCCGAAGTTCGCCGAGCGAGAGGCTGTGGTTCTGGAACGCGGCGTGCGCGAGCACGATCCGGAAGCGGTCGATCGGCGCCGGCAGCAGGCATTCCACGCCGGCGGCGGGCACGGCCCCTGCGCGGAGGTCAGGTGTCGGGATCACCGGCACATCGAACCACGAGACGGACCGGTGGAGATGCACAGCGGGCCCCGAGCTCGGGTACAGCAGCAGCTTCGTGTGCCGTTCGAGCGGATAGGAGGAACGGCGCGTCGCCCAGGAGGACAGGGCCTCGACAGCGCGATCCCAGCCGTCGTCGCCCACGACGAGGTCGAAGTTCGAATACGTGAAGTCCTCTTCGGGATCCGCCTTGATGAGGATCGGCGTCACGCCCGCTCGCGACAGCAGGCGGCAGGCGTCGTGGAGGTTGGCGCGGTACGCGAGGACGGTGCTCTCGAGGTCGCGGAGCTCGGCGGCGAGACGGTCCTGGTAGGCCCGGACGAACGCGCCCTCGACGTCGTTGCGCCGCGCGGACCGGAGTCCCGCACGCAGGAGCGGCTCGGGGGGATCCGGGAGGGGGTCGTCGCCCCACACCGCGCGCACGAGCAGCGGTCGGGCGTCGAGCAACCTGGCCTCCCCTCTGAAAGCCGGACATGAGTCGACCTCGCCGAAGCGAGGCCGTTGAAGCGTATCCGGCGCGCGACCGCCGCAATGTCACCGGATCGTGCGCGAGGATTGCGACGGACTGGCAATGTGCCGGCGCAGCGTCACTGGAAGAACTCGGCCAGGTTGGCCGAGCTGCAGGTGCCCGACAGGCACCCGAGTCCCCATGCGTCCTCGATGGTGCGCGGTATCGCCCGATGCGTGTGCGTGGCGTAGGACCGGAACCCCGGCCTGATCCCCGGTCGGATGACGATGAGTGGGACCCGGCCCCCGCCGTTCGCGTTGCCCGAGCCCTCGTCCCAGGTGATGAACAGCGCGGCGTGCGAGAACGCGGGACTCGAGATGATGCGCGGCACGAACGCCGCGAGGAAGGCGTCCCCCTGCGCGACCGTGCCGTCGTGCATGTCGTTCGTCAGGTTCGGCACGATCATCTCGAAGTCGGCCGCGCCGGGGTCGAAGGCCGCCAGCGGCGTGATGTGCCCGCACGCGACCGCACTGCCACTGACGCTCGTCAGCGAGATGGCCGGGTCGTGCCGGCGCACGTACGTCCCGGCCTGCCCGACCAGGTCGACGCCGCCCGTCGCCTGCGCTCCCGTGAAGCAGTGTCCCGGGTAGTCCTGCTCGTACACGTGCCACGTTCGGCCGTGCTGCGTGAGCTGCTCGAGGAGACTCGTCGACGACAGGGTGTGCACGCCGTCGTCGGTGACGCCAAGCGTCGAGCCCGTCAGCAGCGCGAGGTAGTCGGGTTGCGACGGGTGCGCCACGGCGTAGTCGTCGACGGCCAGGCCGTAGCTCGAGATGAGGCGGTTGATGTACGGCGCCTGCGGATCGCCGACGATCGATGCTGCACCGTGGTTCTCCAGGACGATCAGGTAGGCCCGGTCGAACCACGGGCGGTCGAGTCCCCCGCGCGCGATCGCCGTGGCGACCACGAGCAGCGCGAGCACCATGACGGCGGCACCCAGGCGGAGGATCGTGGCGCGCACGGGCGTGAAGGGGCGTTCTCCGGGTCCCACCGCCCGCGATGGTGCGGACGGCCGCCTCTCACGCGGCGCGCCGCGTCGGGGAATCGCCTTGCATGTCGCTCGCGGGACGCGGCACGGCTACTGCTGCGGCCACAACCACTGGCGCAACGTTTCGCCTGCGGCGTGCAACTCGGCGGCGGCGGCCCGGCCGACGTAGCGATAATGCCAGGGCTCGTAGGCATAGCAGGTGACGTCCGTACGTCCCGCGGGGTAGCTCATCACCCATCCGTAGCGCCACGCGTTCGCGGCCATCCACGCGCCTGCCTTCGTCGTGGCGGCCCAGTCCCTCACGTTCCAGGGCGGCGCGCCCCCAAGCGACCCCACGTCGATGGCGGTCCCGAGCTGGTGCTCGGAGTGGCCCGGTCGCGCCGAGGAGTTGAGCGCGGCGACCCAGCCGTCCACCGCGACCCAGCCGTCGAACGCGGACACCTGGTACGCGTAGCTGCGGTAGGCAGAGAAGACCTGGATCGGCGCGCTGGCCGCCTTCGCCGCTGCCGCCATCTCCTTCAGATCCGGCATCACGAGCGCGCGCAGCTGCCCGCTCCCGGCGACGGCCGCGGCGGACACCGGTTCGAGGTCGGGCGGCGCGTACGACGCGGGGAGCATGTACCGCGTGTCGAGCAGGCTGAGGGCCCAGTCGGCATACGCATGGTGCGGCGTGACGACGTCGGACAGCACCGGCAGCGCGCCGGCGCGGCACGCGGGCAGCGGACCGCCGAGCACGGGAGGCGGAGCCGTCGGGATCGGCGTCGGCGTGGGAAGCGGGCGAGGCGTCGCGACCGGGGCGGGGACGACGACGGTGGGCCGCGACGTGCGTCTGGGAGCCGGTTTCGGAGTCGCGGTGGCGACGGGCTCGGGGGTCGCGGCCGGACGCGATGCAACGGAACGCCGCGCCGTCGGCCGGACGGTCGGCGAGGGGGTCGGCGCGGCGGCGGAGGCCGGGACGGCGGTGGTCCTGTCGGCGGGTCGTGCCGCGTTGCCTGCAACGACCGGGATGGCGCAGCCAGTGACGCCCGCGACGATCAGGCCGATGAGGACGAGGGACGGACGGGAGAGCCGGCGGGACCGCCGGCGGCGAGGCACGACGCGCGGACGAACGGACACGAGGACCTCATCGACGCCCCCAGGCACGACCGCCTCGCTTCGGCGGTCCTCCCGAGTGTCACCGCGCCAACAGGTCTTCGCCAAGGACCACGTGGATCAGCGGAGACGCGCGAACGTCCTACGTCGAACCGCGCAGCCGCCGAACGTGACCTCCGACCCTTCCCGTCGGTACCGCGCCGGGGCACGCTGGAACCGTCCGCCGATCGAAAGGAGGCGCCTTGATGGAAGCGAGAGTGGGCGACCACATCGTCGTCGAGTCGGAGCGGGTGGGTCTCCGAGACCGAGAGGGCGTCATCCTCGAGGTGCTCACGTCGTCGACCGGGCCCCACTACCGCGTGCGATGGGCCGACGGGCGCGAGAGCAGCTTCTGGCCGGCCGCGGGAAGCGCTCGCATCGTCCACGCGGACGAGCAGGCGGCGACCCGGTCGCGGCACGCTCCGGAGCCTGCGGCGCGCTGAGGGAGCGCCGGGGCGACGAGCCCGTTGGGTGCGCGCGCGCGATTCGCGGCCAACTCGGCTCCGCTCACGCGGGCGTCGCCTCGCTGCCACGCGAGCTCGCACGCGACCGTTCAGCGCACCCCGTCGTGCGAGCCGGGCCGGAACCCCGCAGGCGCTCCCGAATGCTCGGTCTTCGAGTAGCGCACCGGCCCGCGACCGAACGCGACCAGCGGCCAGCTGGCGGTGAAGACCGGGATCCACAGCCCGGAGAAGACGAGCAATCGCATGCTCCGAGCGAGGCGCTCGGGGAGCGAGTGAGCGCCGGAGAGCCCCTCCCACCGCAGCGAGTCGCCGGCGAGCACGGCGCCGGGTCCCAGGTACGTGGCGAACAGCAGCAGCAGCGACGGCCACGTGCCGGCGACCGCCCCGCCGACGAGGGCAGCGAGCAGGGAGACCGGCAGGACGGTCTGCGCGGAGTACGCGAGGTAGTCGGCCTTCGCCCGGAGGCTCAGCCGCGGGCTCCGAAGCACCGGAAGCGTGAGCTCGAGCTCGCGCCGGATGATCCCCATTCCCCACCGGAGGCGCTGTCGCCGCAGCGCGCCCAGGTCGAGCACGGGCTCCTCCCAGGCGGCGACGTCGAGCGCCCAGCCCACCCGCTCACCGAGCACCGCGATCCTCGACGACAGGTCGAGGTCCTCGCACAGGGCGTGCTCGTGCCACCCGCCGGCGGCGGCGAGCAGCTCGGTTCGGACCATGATGCCGTTCCCGCGGAACTCGCTGCAGCCGCCGCTGGCCCACCGCCCTCGCTGGATCTCGCCGTCGGCGTCCTGTTCGTCGGCCTGCGCCGCCTCGAGCTGCGCCCAGAACCAGCCCGCGGGTCTGTGCCGCAGCGTCCGTCGCCGTGCCGTCATCGCCCCGGCCCCGCGTGCGAAGTACGACGCCGCCCGGCGAAGGTAGTCCGGCGCGATGCGGGCATCCGCGTCCAGCACGACGACGAACTCGCCCCGATAGTCGTCCGGACCCGTCGCGCTGAGCGCCGCCCCCTTGCCGTCGGCGAGCGGCAGGTCCGGGAGCTCCGGGAGGAAGGCCGTCGCCCGGGCGTGCGACACGGCGAAGGAACCCGTTCCCGGCCGGGGCGGCACGCCGGTCTGCGCCTCAGGGTGCGGTCCCGTCGGGGCCTCAGGGCGCGGTCCCGTCGACGCAACGGAGCGCGGCCACGTCGGCGCGTCGGGGCGCGGCCCCGTCGGCGCGTCATGCGGCGGTCCTCGCCGGACCAGCCGTGTCACGTCGCCGATCCCGGCCGCGACGGCCGCGTCGCGAGCGATGATCCCCGTCCCGTCGGTCGAGCGGTCGTCGACGACGATCACCTCGAAGCGCGCCCGTCCATCCTGGTCGCAGTGGTCCTGGGAGCCGAGATCCGCGAGGAGGTGCGGGATGACGGCCGCCTCGTCCCGCCCGGCGATCACCACGGTCGCGGTCGGCAGTGGTCCGAGCGCCGCGATCTCCCGGTCCGACAGCGGCGGGAGCGGCGGACGGCGGCTCGCGGGCACGATGAGCAGCGTGATCACCGCGAACGCCACGCACAGGAGCGCGAGCAGCACGATCGGAATCACCAGGACGAGCACGAGCCCGACGACGATCGCGAGGCCCATGACCAGGATGGCCAGGACGCGCCACGACCCCGGGGTCCCGGTCACGCAGGTGGGTCTCCGGTCTCGGATGCGCGGTTCGGGCGCCTCGTCCCGGCCCGCGGAGCCTGCTCTCCGCCGTCTGCCCTGGTCTCCTGCCCCGCTCGGCCCTCGTCGCGCGTCCGGTGCGCCCGGTCGTCCCGGGAATGCGCGACGGTGACGGAGATGGGATCGACCGCCACAACGTGGGCCGGAGTTGCCGCGGCGACCCGTTCGGGCGTGACGACGACCATCGAGCCGACCCCGACCGCCCCGACGACGAGCGCCGCCGCGACGAGCACGGCCGGGGTCCCGACGAGGTCGGCGACGGGCCCCACGATGACGATCGGCAGGAAGCTCGAGATGCTCACGAGCATGTTCAGGACACCGAACACGCGCCCGCGCACCTCTTCGGGCAGCTCCTCCTGGAGCTGCGTCTGCGCCGGGATCGCCACGAACGCGTACGCGCAGCCGGCGATGAACGCGAGCACGATGACGATCGCGAGCAGCGACACGATGGGGCCGAGCTGGGCGACGGACTGGTGATGGGCGGTCGCGTCGGTGAGGAACCGCGAGATCGGGCCTGCCAGCGAGATCACGATGAGCGCGCCCGACAGCGTGAGGAGCCCGCCCTCGATGACGCGCCGCCGTGGCAGGTACCGGCCATACGCGTTGAGCGCGAGGATGCCGGAGACGATCCCGACGGCGAGTGGCAGGATCACGACGACGAAGTCCTGTTCACGCAGCCCGAGCGCCTTCGTGGCGAAGCCGGGGCCCATGGAGCCGAGCACCCCGATCAGCGACGCGGTGACCGCGAGATACGTCAGCGACCAGAAGATCCGCGGGTTCGACCGGATGTAGCCGAGCCCCTCGCGCAGCTCCCCGACGAGCGCCGCCATGGCGCGTTCGGCGCCCCCCAGCGCGCCCTCCTCGGGCACGGTGTCGGGTTCCGTGCGTGGGAGCGTGAAGCAGAACGCGGCGGCGACGAAGTAGAGCGCGGCGACGAGCACGAGCAGCGCGGTCGCGCCGGCGAGGTTCACGACGAGCGGGCCGAGCAGCGCGAACCCGATCGCGAACGCCGCGTTCAGCGTGAACGTGAACAGCCCGTTCGCCTGCAGCAGCTGGTCCCGATCGACCAGGAACGGGATCATCGCGGCCTCGGCCGGCGCGAACAGCGTCGTCGCAGTGGACACCGCGATGTTCAGCAGGTAGATGAGCCACAGCTGCCCGCTGACGAAGGCGATCGCGAGGATCGCGACGCCGCGGCCGAGGTTCGTCGCGGTCAGGATCAGGCGCCGGTCGATGCGATCGACGTAGACGCCGGCCACGGCGCTGAACACGACCGATGGGACGAGGAACGTCAGGATCAGCAGGCTGACCGCCGAGTTCGACGAGGTCAGGCCGTAGACGAGGATCGTCAGCCCGTAGAGGACCATGTTCCCGCCGACCTGCGTCGACAGCTGCGAGAGCCACAGCAGCAGGAACCGACGGTTGGCGAGGACGCCGAGGCCGGAGGGCTCGGGCGCGCCGGTCATGTCGCCCCCGGGGCCTGCTCTGGCCCGCGGTCGAGGAATTCGACCAGCCGGCGCTCGAGCTCTCGCCGCTCCAGCAGCACGCGCCGCCCGCAACCGTCGCAGACGAGCCCGATGTCGGCCCCGAGGCGGACGACCCGCCACGTCGCGCTGCCGCACGGATGGGGCTTGCGGAGCCGCACGCGGTCGGCGATCCGGAAGGCGACAACGGGCTGGCCGGGCATCCGCGACAGCCTACCAGCCTAGAGTCGCGGCCTGCCGTCGGCCGGGATGAGCGAGCGAGCCGTCGCCGGCAGCACGAGCGAGTCGGCGGGGGTCACGACGAGGCGCACGTCAGGGTTCGTGACCTGCAGCCCGCTGACGATTCCGCCGACGCGCGTGAGCGCGGCGGTCAGGTTGAGGCTGTTGCCGACGGCGCTGACGCGGAACGCTGCCGGGAGCGGAAAATTCTCGACGGACAGACGGCCGGGTGGTCCGGCGAACACGGTGCCCGTCACGACGCGCACGGAACCGACAGCGAGCGCCTCGGCGCCGGCCACGCGCAGCTCGTTCAGCAGGTCGTTCGCCTCGTCGGCCGTGATCGGTCCGTCGCAGTCGACCGTCACGCCGCGGCCGGTCACCGCGTCGAGGCCGGCCCACAGGCGCGTCCGGCCCAGGTCGTTGCGGAGGTCGCCGGCCACGGACACGCCCCGCGCCCGGGCATCCTGCAGCATCCGCACCTGTCCGGACAGCGTCGCCACCTCGGACGACAGCTGCGTGTTCCGCTGGTTCAGGTTCGCGACCAGCGTCGTCAGGTCCTGTGCCGACATGCCCGCGAAGCCCACGCCCCCCGCCTGGGCTCGAAGCTGCACGATCGCGAGGAAGCCGAGCACGAGCGCCACCGCGGCGATCGTCCACTGCGCCCGGCGCGAGCGCATCCCGGCCTTCACGGCGCCCTCGATGCCACGGACGACGGGGAGGGCGGCGCGGGTGCGAGGGGTCGGGCATAGCCGAGGGCGAAGGCGCCGGCGTAGGCCGGCACGACGGCCTTGTCGATCGACCCGGCGCCGAGCCGGATGCCGAAGGCCTCCACGCGCGCCCGCACGAAGGCCGCGAAGCTCGCGGAACCCATCAGCCGGCCGTACAGGTCCGCGGGTCCGATCGCGACGACCTGGTACGGCGGCTGGAGGTACGCGCCGTTGAGCAGGATCGAG
>JAKAAV010000096.1 GCA_021802185.1 Chloroflexota bacterium
GGGCGCAGACGCCCGTCCGGGCCGGGAAGGTGCGTAAGCGACACGCGGCGGGAATCTGGCAGGCCGCAGACGCCGCTCCGTGCCTGATCCGTGCTCGTGTCGCCTCCTGCCGGTCCGTGGGACGGCCGTCAGACTGCCTCGCCTGGGCCGGGAAGGTGCGTAAGCGACACGCGGCGGGAATCTGGCAGGATGGGGGGCCGGCGGCCTGGGCCGCCCGCCTGGGCCGGCGATCCGGGCAGCCCCCTCACCGACGCTCAGCGCCAGAACCCGACGCTCAGCGCCAGAACCCGACGCTCAGCGCCAGAACCCGACGCCGTACCCCACGAGCAGGATCACGAACGTCAGCAGCAGCAGGCTCCCGAAGAACAGGATTCCGCTGAGCGTGTCGAGCGGGCGTGCCTCCGGGTTCGCGAGCGGCGGGAGTCGCCAGCGGCCCGACCGCAGCTGCGTCCGGTAGTCGCGGTCCGGATCGCCGGTCGGCTCGAGTCGTTCGGGTCCCGGCCGGTACAGCTTCAGGGGCACCGTTCACCTCGTGTGGCGCCCAGCGGCGCCCGGGTCTCCTCCGGCCCCGCGTCATCGGTCGCGTCATCGGTCGCGTCATCGGTCGCGTCATCGGCGTCGTCCCACAGCAGCATCTCCTCGACGAGGTTCAGCTCGCTCGAGAACAGCGCGCCGACCGACTCGCCGAGGTGGATCCGCCGGATCGCCTCGCCGATGAGCGGCGCGACCGACAGCGTCTGGATCTGCGGGATCTGCTTGTGCGGGCGCAGAGGGATCGTGTCGGTCACCACGACCTCGCGGATTCCGGAGGTCGCGATGTGGTCGACCGCGTGGCCGGAGAGCACGCCGTGCGTCGCGCAGGCGTAGATCTCGTCGACCCGCTCCCGCTGCAGCGCGCGGGTGATCTCCATGAGCGTACCGGCGGTGTCGAACTCGTCGTCGACGATGATCGCGCGCCTGCCGCGAACCTCGCCGATCACGTTGAGGACCTCGGCGCGGTCGAGGTTCCCCACGCGCCGCTTCTCGATCACGGCGAGCGGCGCGTCGAGCAGCTCGGCGAACGCGCGCGCGCGCTTGGCGAAGCCGAGGTCCGTCACGACGACAAGGTTGTCGAGGTCCTTCTTGCGGAAGTAGTTCGACAGCATGTGGACGGCCGTCAGCTCGTCGACGGGGATGTTGAAGAACCCCTGGATCTGGCCCTGGTGGAGGTCCATCGTCAGCAGCCGGTCCGCACCGGCGACCGAGATCATGTCGGCGATGAGGCGGGCCGTGATCGGGACTCGCGGCTGGTCCTTCTTGTCCGAGCGGCCGTACGCGTAGTACGGCACCACCGCCGTGATCCTGCCCGCGCTCGCGCGCTTGAACGCGTCGATCATGACGAGCAGCTCCATGATCGACTTGCTGACCGGCGAGCACGTGGGCTGGATCAGGAAGACGTCGCGGTCCCGGACGTTGTCGAGGATCTTGACGAAGATGTTCTCGTTCGCGAACTCGAACACCTCCGCGCGTCCGAGATCCATCTTCAGATACCGGCAGATGCTGCGGGCGAGATCCGGGTTCGCGTTCCCGGTGTAGACGTCGAAGCGCTCGACGTAGACGCTGGTGTCGCGCGAGCCGAAGGCGCTCACGGCGCCAGCGCCCCGCCGGCGTCCACCTCGCGACCGATGCTCACGGCGTTCACCGACTCAGTGCTCACCATCTGTCCCGCGTCCCCGGTTCGGACGGCCGTCGCCCGAGCCGCCCCGCGACGGTCCGTCCGCAGAAGCGGGACCGTCCGCCGGGGCGGAGCCATTGTCGCCCATGGCCCGGTGTTCTGCCAGCCCGGCCCTGAACACCGCGATGCCCGCCACCTCGTCGCCGGCGTTCAGCCGCATGACGATCACGCCCCGCGCGCCCGCCGAGTAGCGGTTGATCGAGCCGACCTCGGTGCGAACCACCTGGCCGCCGCCGCTGATCAGCAGCAGCTCCTCGTCGGTCTCCTCGACCTGCTCGACCGCCGCGACCTCGCCGGTCTTGCGGCCCTCGAGCGCGATGAGCTGCACGCCCTGCCCGCCGCGGTGCTTGCGCCGGAACTCGGAGAGCCGCACTCGCTTGCCGTAGCCCGTCTTCGTGAGCACGAGCAGGTCCGCGTCGTGGTGGACGACGCTCATCGCGACGACGCGGTCGCCCTGCCGCGCCAGCCGGATGCCGATGACGCCCGCGGCGGCGCGGCCCATCGGCCGGACCTCGGTCTCAGCGAACCGCGCGAGCTTGCCCTGCGCCGTCGCGAGGATGATGTCGTCGTGGCCGGCGGTCACCTCGACCCAGGCCAGCTCGTCGTCGTCCGCCAGCGTGATCGCGATGATCCCGCTCGACCGCACCTTCTCGAACTGCTCGAGCGGGGTCTTCTTCACGACCCCGCGCGTCGTCGCCAGGACCAGGTACGTGCCCCTGTCGAAGTTCGGGAGCGTGATCGTGGCGGTGGGGACCTCGCCCGGCTCGACCTGGACGCCCTCCAGGTTGATGATCGGGATGCCCTTCGCCGTGCGGCTCGCGTCGGGGATCTGGTGGACCTTCGAACTGAAGACGCGGCCGCGGTTCGTGAAGAACAGCGCCCAGTCGTGGGTGTTGGCGACGAACAGGGAGTGGAGCGCGTCCTCCTCGACCGTCCGCGCGCCGATGATCCCCTTCCCTCCCCGTGCCTGCCGTCGGTAGGTCGCGAGCGGCTGGCGCTTGATGTAGCCGCGCCCGCTGATCGTGATCACGACGTCCTCGTCGGCGATGAGGTCCTCGTCGGTCATCTCGCGCGACGCGTCGTCGGCGATGCGCGTCCGGCGCTGGCCCGCGTACTTCGTCCGCAGGGTGCGCAGCTCTTCCTTGATGATCTCGTCGATTCGGCGCGGGTTCGCCAGCACGTCCTCGAGCTCGCCGATGAGCTCGATGACCTGCCGGTACTCGTCCTCGATCTTCTGCCGCTCGAGGGCCGCCAGGCGGGCCAGGCGCATGTCGAGGATGGCCTGCGCCTGGACGTCGGACAGGTCGAAACCCGACATCAGCGACGCTTTCGCGGTCTCCACGTCCCTCGACTCGCGGATCGTCCGGATGACCGCGTCGAGGTTGTCGAGCGCCTTCTTGAGGCCCTCGAGGATGTGTGCCCGCTCGCGCGCCCGACCGAGGTCGTACTCGGTGCGGCGGCGCACCACGGTCCGGCGGTAGTCGATGTAGTGCTGCAGGACCGACTTGAGCGGGAGGGTCTGCGGCTGGCCGTCGACGAGGGCGACCATGTTCATGTTGAACGCGAGCTGCAGCGGCGTGTGCTTGAACAGGTTGTTCAGCACCTTGTGCGGGTTGGCGTCGCGCTTGCACTCGATCACGAGTCGCATGCCGTCGCGGTCGGACTCGTCGCGCAGGTCCGCGATGCCCTCGAGCTTCTTCGTCGAGACCAGGTCGGCGATCTTCTCGACCAGCTGCGCCTTGTTGACCTGGTACGGCAGCTCGGTGACGACGATCGCGATCCGGTTGCTCCGCGCCTCCTCGAACGCGCAGACGGCGCGCATGACGACGCGTCCTCGGCCGTTCGCGTACATCTGCCGGATCGCGTCGATCCGCTCCTGCTGGCCCGTCAGCGCGTTGCGCTGCTGCTCGAAGCGGAAGATCGTCGCGCCGGTCGGGAAGTCCGGGCCCTTGACGTACTCGCACAGGTCGTCGGAGGTGAGATCGGGGTTCGCGATGAGCGCGGCGGTGGCCTCGACGATCTCGCCGAGATGGTGGGGCGGGATGTTCGTGGCCATGCCGACCGCGATCCCTGACGATCCGTTGACGAGCAGGTTGGGGAGCTTGCCGGGGAGGACCGTCGGCTCGCGCTTCGTGCCGTCGTAGTTGTCGGCGAAGTCGACGGTGTCCTTGTCGATGTCCGCGAGCATCTCCGACGAGATCGCCGTCATGCGCGCCTCGGTGTAGCGCATCGCGGCCGCCGGATCACCGTCCACCGAGCCGAAGTTGCCCTGCCCGTCGACGAGCGGGTAGCGCATCGAGAAGTCCTGCGCCAGGCGGACGAGCGCGTCGTAGATCGAGACGTCGCCGTGGGGGTGGTACTTGCCCATCACGTCGCCGACGATCGCCGCGCACTTGCGGAACCCGGCCGTGGAGGTCAGGCCCATCTCGTGCATCGTGTACAGGATCCGGCGCTGCACGGGCTTGAGCCCGTCGCGCACGTCCGGCAGGGCGCGGCTCACGATGACGCTCATCGCGTAGTCCAGGTACGCCTGCCGCATCTCGTCCTCGATGCGGACGGGAAGGACTCGGCCTCGCTCCTCTGTCACTCGGTGAGGCTCCTCTCGGGCTCAGGTGTCGCGGAAGGCGCGGACGGGATGGGTCCGTCCGGGGTGTCGGAGGTCCGGTGCTCGAAGCGACGGATCGCCGGCGTCGACCCCGTGGCGATGAGGTCGGCGAAGGCGGCCGACGCCTGCGAGGCCGTGCTGGTGCTCGGCGCCGCGTGCAAGCGCCGGATCCCGGCGAGACGGGCTCGGAGTCGCGCCCCGTGCTCCCTGCCGAGCGCGGGCAGCGCGTCGCGGACGACCCATGCGCGGTGCCCGTCGCCGTCCGCCGCGGCGCGCTCCGCCTGCTCATCGAGGAAGCGTCCGACTCCCGCCGGGTCGACCCGCGCCCAGTTGCGCAGCGCCCACGACAGCGCCTTCTGCACGTTCTCGTCGGCGTCGCCGATCAGCTGGCCGATCGTCTCGAGCGCCGGACGCCCGGCGAGCCGCGGTCGGTCGGCGGGCAGGACCTCGTACGGCAGCGACGCGATCACGGACCCGACGAACCGGCGCTCCCACGGCGACGGCGAGAACACGAGCTGCTCGAGCTCCGCCCACCGGATCGGCTCGAGCAGGATGCCGAGGGCAGCCACGGCGGCGAGGGTGTCGACGACGATCCAGTTGTCGGCCGCCCGCGCCATTCGCCGGATCAGCTGCCAGCTCCGCTCCGGGTCCTCCTCGATCGACAGGCGCAGGAGCGTCGGTGCGAACGCGCGTACCTCGAGCCACGGCTCGCGCTCGATCCGCTCCGCGAGCCAGAGCGCGGCGCCGGGCCGGCCGCGACAGGCGCGGCGGATACCAGCGTGGAGCGGGCGCACGAGGGGCGCCCGGACGCCGAGCGCGGACGTCAGGCCGGGCGTCACCCGGCGGACCTCGTCGAGATACGCGGGGTCGGCCAGCGACCGCAGCCCGGTCTCGAGCTCCCGCACGAGCTCATCGGGCTCGTCCGCGAGCGTGCCGAGGCGCGCGGCCACTGCCCGCGCGAGGGGCAGGTGCCCGGCGACGAAGGCGTCCGCGCGACGCGTCACCGGGCTCGTGGCGGTGGTCACCGGGGCTCCTCTCCGTCTCCGCCCGCGTCTCCGTCCCCACGCATCCCCGCCCGGCGTGGCCCGGACCAGGCCGCCGGCTCCGGCCAGGGCCACGGCTCGTCCCACTCCTCGGCCGACGCCGCGGGCTCGATCCGGAACTCGTAGCGCTCCTTGAGCTCGGCCTTCCGCTCCGCAGGGGCGTCGACGTACGTGCCTTTCGCCGTCGCGTACACGTCGCCCGTCTCCGGGTCGATCAGCCGCCCCTCCGTGTGGATCAGCCGTCGGCGTCGATCGACGACCCGTCCCTCCGCGCGCAGCCGCCGCCCGATCGGGACGGGGCGCCGGAAGTCGACGGCCATGCGGGCCGTGACGCCCCACGAGTCCTCGTCGACCAGCGCCCACGCCATGACCTCGTCGAGGATCGTCGAGACGATCCCGCCGTGCGCGATCCCGTCCCAGCCCATGAAGCGCTCGTCGAGGACGGGCTCGGCCCAGCACCGCCCCGAGGTGGCGTGCAGCTGGAGATGGAGTCCGGACACGTTGAGCTCGCCGCACGCGAAGCAGCCATGCGGGCGCATGAGCAGTCGCCGGTTGCCGACGGGCATCCGGGTGACGGCGGAGCGTGCGAGGTCGGCCTCGCGCAGTGGTCGCGGCATCGGTCAGACGTCCAGGTTCCGCACCCGCCGCGCCTCGGACCGGATGAAGTCGCGGCGGGGGGCCACGCGCTCGCCCATGAGCGTCGTGAAGACCTCGTCGGCCACGGCGGCGTCCTCCGTGCTCACCTGGAGCAGCGTCCGGGTGGCGGGGTTCATCGTGGTCTCCCAGAGCTGCTCGGCGTTCATCTCGCCGAGGCCCTTGAAGCGCTGGATCGTGACGTTCTTCGTCTTCATGTCGCGCACGATCTGGTCGCGCTGCTTCTCGTCCGCGGCGTAGTGCGTGACCTTGCCGGTCGACACCCGGTACAGCGGCGGCTGCGCGATGTAGAGGTACCCCTCCTCGATGACCGACGGGAGGTGGCGGAAGAAGAACGTCAGCAGCAGCGTCCGGATGTGTGCGCCGTCGACGTCCGCGTCCGAGAGCAGGACGATCCGGTGATAGCGGAGCTTCGCGATGTCCATGCTGTCGCCGATGCCCGCGCCGAGGGCGACGATCAGCGGGCGCACGTTCTCCGATCCCAGCATCCGATCCAGGCGCGCCTTCTCGACGTTCAGCAGCTTCCCCCGGAGCGGGAGGATCGCCTGGAACCGGCGGTCCCTCCCCTGCTTGGCGGAGCCGCCGGCCGAATCGCCCTCGACGATGAACAG
Organism: Chloroflexota bacterium; assembly: GCA_021802185.1. GTDB lineage: Bacteria > Chloroflexota > Limnocylindria > Limnocylindrales > CSP1-4 > JAJYNJ01. The sequence goes on from JAKAAV010000096.1 coordinate 6,628, forward strand.
CTCGCTCCGCGCGGGGTCGCGCTCCTGGCAGTCCGCGAGCTTGCCCGGCAGTGCCGCCCCCTCGAGCGCGCCCTTGCGGATCACCAGGTCGCGGGCCTTCCGGGCGGCCTCGCGGGCCCTCGAGGCCGTCAGGCACTTGTCGATGATCCGGCGCCCGTCGCCGGGGTTCTCGTCGAGGTACTGCGCGAGCCCCTCCGTGACGGCGGCCTGGACCTGGCCCTTCACCTCGGCGTTGCCGAGCTTCGCCTTGGTCTGGCCCTCGAACTGCGGCTCGACGAGCTTCACGCTGATGACGGCCGTCAGGCCCTCGCGAACGTCGTCGCCCGAGAGGTTCGCGTCGGACTCGCGCAGCACTCCCGCCCGCCGCGCCCAGTCGTTGAGCGACGACGTCAGCGCCGCGCGGAAGCCCGTGACGTGCGTCCCGCCGTCGACCGTGTTGATGTTGTTCGCGAACGCCAGCACGGTCTCGGTGTACGTGTCGTTGTACTGGAGGGCGACCTCGATCGAGGTCTGCCCCTCGCGCCGCTCGACGTAGATCGGCCGGGCGTGCAGCGTCTCCTTGTTCTTGTTGAGGTGCCGCACGAAGCTGATCAGGCCGCCCTCGAAATAGAACGACCGTTCGTGATCCGGGTCCGATCGCTCGTCGACGAGCCGGATCCAGACGCCCTTGTTCAGGTACGCCGACTCGCGGAGCCGCTGGGCGATCGTGTCGAACGACCACTCGAGCGTCTCGAAGACCTCCGCGTCGGCCATGAACCGCGTGGTGGTGCCGTGCCGTCCCTCCGACGAGCCGATCTGGTGCACCGGGTTCACGGGCTTGCCGCGCTCGTACGACTGGCCCCAGACCTTGCCGTCGCGCGCCGACTCGACGTTCATCCAGGCGGACAGCGCGTTCACGACGCTGACGCCGACGCCGTGGAGGCCGCCGGACACCTTGTATCCGCCGCCACCGAACTTCCCGCCAGCGTGGAGGACGGTGTGGACGACTTCGAGGGCGTCCTTGCCGGTCCGGTGGCGCCCGACGGGCACTCCCCTGCCGTCGTCCGAGACTTCCACCGAGCCGTCGGCGTGGAGCGTCACGTCGAT
>JAKAAV010000097.1 GCA_021802185.1 Chloroflexota bacterium
CCAACAACCCCTACATCACTCCGCCGATTGTGGCCGAGTTTCGCCGGCTCGCAGGCGATGCCGATCGGAGGCGTCTGGGCGGAGGGTAGAGCGGTCGAGCCTACCGGGTCAGCCGCGTCCTTCCCCCGACCCACGCTCGACGGCGGCACGGATCACGTGGGGGTGGTCCCATCCGGTAACATGACCCCGCACCCGAAGTTCGCTTGACTCGTCCGGCGAATCGGCTGGTGCGCCTGACTCTTCTGGGGATGTTCGCCTGACACCCCCGGATTCAGCCGGCGAACGGTCGCCGCGCTGGGGTCGAAATCGCGGTCCGCGAGCACGAATCGCGGGCCAAGCGCTGGCGCGTGGCTCAACGGTAGAGCACCTGACTCTGGATCAGGCGACCGATGAGGACTCACCGCCCGACCTCACCTCGGTCTCTCCTGGCGCGCAGCCGTCACAGCGCCGTGAGCCAACCGCTGGCCGACGATGGCTTGAAGGTCAAGCACTGACGCGATCGCTAGGCCCAGCGGCCCAGCTGGCTGCGACCCCGGACACGATCCCAAGGTCCTGGATCCCGGCGACGGCTGTTCTCGTCGAAGCCATCCGGAGCAGACCGGCAGGGACAGCGATGGGTGCCCAGCCGGCCCGGGGGACCGGCAGGGCACCCATCCCGAGATCAGGAATGCATGTGGCCCCCGTGCTCCCCGTGATGCTCGCCCGGATGGCCGTAGCGGTGGGGGTCCTTGCGGAACGTGTCGTGACAGCCGTGGCTGCAGAAGTAGAAGGTCTGCCCTTCATGCTCCTGGCTCGCCGCGGCCTGCGAAGGGTCGATCTCCATGTTGCAGACCGGATCCTTGACCTTGGTCGCCATGCTTGGCACCTCCTGACGACAGATGGATTGGCGAGCAGCGCGACGCCGCGAACGGCGGCCGCCTCACCGGGACCACGGAAGACGCCGGTGTCCTGCATCGGGCGTGTCGACGGTGGCCCATGGCAGAGTGGCCTTGCCGCCTGAGCCACGCATGAGCCGACGCTGAGAAGGCGCCGAGGCTGCGGCCCTGCTCGATGCATCTTCACGGCGGCCGCCCAGGTCCTTCTCAGGGGACAGACGCGTACTGCGAGCCGGATATTCCGACGCGGTTAGCCGCCGTCCCTTCCCGCGACCCGCCGCCTTGCGTGCGGTTCCTCGGCTCCGCCGGGGACAGGCAGCGGGGCCGGCTCTCGGCCCCGTTTCATGGTGCGAACCCGCCCAGCGCCGGCGTCCACGCGGAAGCGTGTCGGTGCCCGGATCGAGAGGGCTCGACGGCCGCACGCGCGACCAGGCCGGCGCCGAGAGTCGACCCGGAGCATGAACCACCGCTCGAATTCTCAGGCACTGCTCACGCGAGCCTCAGCTCGGCCGGGAGACTGGACGTTGAACACGTCGGTCCGGGCGACTGGACGAACCAGCCAGCCGCGACGCCAGGTGGCCGTTCTCGGCCGGTTGGAGGCTCACGACAATGCAGGGAAGAACGAACGACGTGACATTCGAGGGAACCGCAAGGCCTCTCCTCGTCGGCCTGCTCGCGGTCCAGATATTCCTCGGCTATGAGTGGCTCATGTCAGGGCTCTCCAAGGTCCTGGCCGGCGACTTCGTCGCAGGGCTGGCTGGCACCCTGTCGGACCAGGCCAAGGACTTGAGCGGGCCGTACAAATCGTTCCTCGAGCAGGTCGTCATCCCCAACGGACCCCTGTTCGGGTATCTCGTGATGGTCGGCGAACTGGCGCTCGGGGCGGTCCTGATCGGGGCCGCCGCGATCTGGCTGACCCGGTGGTCGAACCTCTCGACGCGCGGACGCAGCACGATCCTGGCTCTCATCGTGCTGGCCGGCGTGGTGGCGATCTTCATGAACGTGAACTTCCACCTGATGGGCGGCGCCAACCACCCCTGGATCATCGCCGCCGACCCGAACGGCGAGGGCATCGATCTCGACAGCGTCATGCCGATCATTCAGGCCATCATCTCGCTCGTCAGCCTGAACCTGCTCCTCTCCCTGCGACGGGCTGCGCCGACTCGCGCCGCTCTCCCCTCCCGTGCTCCAGCCGCGTGATGCGCTGCTCCTCGACCAAGCGGCCGCCCCTCGTCTCGGTCGGCGGCCGCCTTCGGTCTTGATCGAAGCTTGACGGGCGCAGGCACGTGGACTTGAGGAAGGTCGGCCAGGCTTCAATCACGGCGGGTCACGACCCGGCGACGCGGCAATCGATTACGCCGGACCGATCCGGAACTGCCCGCCCGTGATGATGGAGGTGTCTCAAGTGATGACAGGTGTCGGCTGGGGCATGGGCCTCGTCGGCTGGATCTGGATGCTGGGCGGGCTGTTCCTGGTGGTCGCCCTCCTCGTGCTCGCCGTACGCGGGTTCTCACCCGCGCGCTCAGGAGGCGACCCCGCGCCCCGAACGAGCGCCCTCGACGCGCTCCGCGAGCGGTACGCGAGGGGCGAGATCAGCGAGGTCGAGTTCGAGCAGGCCCGCAGGGCCCTGGGGTACGCGTGATGCGCCGGGTCACAGTTGGCCGGCTGGCAGCCGGTCTGCTCGGCACCGGCCTCGTCCTAGTTCTGGCCGGTAGCGCACTGGGAGGCGTGGGTGCTACGTCGCCCACGGCTGGACCGTCGGGCTCGACCGGGCCGAACACGTCGGGCTCCACCTGGACCGGGTGGACGCAGATGATGGGCTCCTCCGGAGGCTACGGCCCGGGGATGATGGGCGGGGCGAACGGCGCCGCCGGCATGATGGGCGGGGTCGGCGTCGACGCCATGGGAAAGGCGATGGGCAGTGCGCTCGCCGGGCGCGTCGGCCAGCCGATCGCTCCCGCTCAGGCGGAAGCTCTGGGGGAAGCTACCCCCACCGGCGCAATCGTCGATCGCTCGGCCAACCGGATTACGTTCGCGTCGGGTGATGTCCGGCTGACCATGCTCGCCAGTCCACCTGACGGCAAGGATCTGACCTTCCGCATCGCGGGCCTGGTGGACCCGACCATCGTCGTGGCGCGCGGCGCCAGCGTGTCCATCCAGCTGATCAACGCCGATCCCGACATGAGCCACAACGTCGCCGTGGTGGACGCGCGTCCGCCCTTCGCGACGATGCCCATGATGACCGGGGTGGCCTTTGCGGGCGCGGTATCCGCGCCGCTCGGCGATCCGACTTCGGCGGGCATGCCCAGCGAGACGATCAGCTTCACCGCGAGCACCAGCGGGACCTTCACGTATCTCTGCCAGGTCCCCGGCCACGCGAGCGCCGGCATGTACGGCACCTTCGAAGTCGCCGGCGACTGATCTCGGTGGCCCGGTCGGGCTCGGCGGCACCCCGACGTGGTGCGGTGTGGCCGAGCTCGACCGGGCTGGTCGATGGGCCGCATTCCTTCGTGTCTTCTCCAGCAGGTCTCACCCTGCGCTCAGCCGGCAGTGCGAGCCTGGTCGCATGGACGAACACGTGGGCAGCTCCGCCTCCGCCGAGCGTATGGCGGGCCCGTCGGTCAGCGTCGGGCACGGCTGGCTCATGCCCGCGGCCCTCGTCACGTTCTTCCTCGCCACGGCGTACCTCCCGGCGCACGAGCCAGGAGCGCCCGGTATCGACGCGCTCATCGCCCTCCTCGCGGCCCTCTACGCTGCCGGACTCGGGGTAGCGGCCCCCAGGCTCGCGCGAGCCGTCGTCTTGCGCCTGGTCGGTCAGCCGATCCGTGTCGTGCTCCTGGGAGCGACCGGGGACGAGCTCTCGGACGCCCAGATCGCGGCGCGCTGGCGACTGGCGGCCATTGCGGCTGGCGGAGTCGCGGCCCTCGTGGCGTTGTCGATCGCCACGGCGCTCGTGGTGGCCTCGCCCACCGAGAGCTACCGCCATGCGATTGCCGTGGCGTCGGCCAACGTCGCCTTGCTCGTGGGCATCGGGACCGTGGCGCCCGCGCCGCCCTTCGTGGGCTGGTCGCTGGTACTCGCGATTCTCGACGGCCTTGGGGTGGCGCGCGCGACGCGCACCCCGCGTGCGGCGGCGCTGGCGCGTGGTATCGCGATCCCGCTGATCCTCGGCGTCGCCCTCCTCGCCGCCCCGCTCGACCCATGGATGACGCTGCCTCTTGCGCTGCTGGCGCTCGCCTACGTCTGGTATGCGACCACGATCGCGATCGGGCGGGATGGGTTGGATCGGTTCCTCGAGGCTCACCGCGTCGCAGACCTGGCTCGGCCTCCGATCCGTCGGGTGGCGCGCGAGGAGCAGGTCCCCGCAGAGTTCCTGGCCGACCGTCGTTCGCGAGGCGCCGTGTTCGTGGAGCGCGCGGGCTTCCTGATCGGAGCCATCGGCACCCACCGGCTGCGTTGGGCCGCCGGCCCCGGCCGCGCGACCGGGGCATCCTGGGCCGCCGCTATGGTCCCGGTGGCGCAGCTCCGCTGGCTCCACGTCAGCGACCCCGCGACGCGCGTGCGAGACGCCCTGCGAGCTGGGGGCGTCGCGCTCGTGATCGTCGGCTCCGAGATCCAGGCGATCGAAGAAGACGACCTGTTTGATCAGGCCGCGGCCTGGGTGCGCTCAGATACAACTCCGCCGCACGGTGTCCCCGGCACCTGATCGGCGGTCTGCACCATTGCCCGATCCGCGGTCGGCCATGCGTGGGCCGGCGGCCCATTCCGTCGCGCAGCTCCGCTGCCCCCTTGTGAGTCAGCCGAGGGACGGAACCGGGCACGCCGTTTCGCGGTATGGACGTCACGGCCTCGCCATCTGGGCATCTCTCAGGCCGTTCTCACCTCCCGCTCAGGGGGATCCGCAAGGATCGGCCCGAGCTGCGGAGTAATGGGGAGGACCTTCTCTATGCACGAGTGTCACCGTCCGGCCGGCCGGCTGGTCGAAGTTTCCGCGGATCAGGCCAGCGATCCGATCTGCGGGACGTGGATCGACTTCCGCCTCGGCGAGGATCCGCCCACCATCTCGATCCCGCTTACCGCCCGTCCATCGAACACGGATGCGGTCCTCCGACCGTTCGGTGGGGTTGCCCCGTGGACGTTCGTGGCGCAGGTGCTGCCATGACCGGGGTTCCGGAGGTTGCCCGCTCCGCACGCGTTGATGACCCAACGGCGCTCCAACGGGCGGCGGCGGTGCGCCACGCGCTTCGCGTGGCCGGTCAGACGAGCGCGCTTGCCTCGATGATCCAAGGCGGGCGCCCATATGGCGACGTGGTCCAGCAGCTGCTCGCAGCCCGCGGCTCGCTAGACGCGCTGCTCGTCCGACTGCTCGAGATCGAGCTCAATGGCAACCTGCCGCGGGCCGAACGCGCGCTGGTCAGAGCGCTCGTCTGCCCTGCGCTGGGACGTCGCGCCCCATCTCGCGAGGGGCCAGCCCGCAGGCCGGCGCCCCTCGGGTAGGCGAGACACTCGAACGTGGGCGCCCGTTGCGCGAGCATGGCGCGGACATGAACGACCAGGGTTCCCAGACGGCGTGGGCTTCGGCGCTCTCCTGGGCCACGCGGGGCCGGCTTCTCACGGCTTCGTTAGGTCGCACTCAGCCGGCGCTCACCTGCGTCGGCTCTACTTGACGACATGCCCAGCAGGTCGAGCCGTCCCGTCATTGCGATCGCCGCGCCCTCGGCGGCGGACGCCTGGCCGCTCACCGCTGCCGGCGTGATCGGCGCGACGGGACTCCTGACGGTCGTCGTGGGTGGCGAGGTCGCGCTCGTGGCGCTCGCGCTCGCCATCGCCCTCCTCGCGCTCTGGGTCGCCGCGTCATGAGTGGCCAGCCGGCCCGAGCCCGGTTCACGCCGGCGGGCGTCCAGCTTGTCCACGTGACGGTGCGCGAGGGCTACCGACCGGGGGCGATCGAGGCACGTGCGGGCGTGCCGCTCCGGCTCGTGTTCCATCGCGACGAGGACACCCCGTGCTCAGAGCGCGTCGTGTTCTCCTCGCCCCATGTCGACCGACACCTCGTGGCGCACGGCGAGACCGTCGTCGACCTACCCTCCCAGGGCCCCGGCGAGGTGCGCTTCACCTGCGGGATGGGGCGCTACCGCGGGCGTATCCGGTTCAGCCCCGCGCTGGGCCGTCGCCGCCCCGGGCTGGCCAGCCGATTCCGGTCCGCCGGTATCGGGATGGCGCTGGCGCTCGTCATCGTTCTCGCGGCGCTGGCGGCGTCGGGCTTGATTCCGGCGGCCGGACCCATGCCCTGGCTGGCGGCGGGGGCCACGCTCCTGCTGATCGGTTGGCTCACGCTTGTCGCGCGTGTCGTCGGCACCGCGCCCGGGTCCCGGTAAGGAAGCCAGCATGCCCTTCGTCATCGACATCGACCCGATCGCGTTCCGGCTGGGTGGCCTGGCGATCCACTGGTACGGGATCATCGTGGCGCTCGCGGTTCTGATCGGGCTCTGGTACGCGGCGCGCGAGGCGCGCCGGGCGGGCATCGACGCCGAGGCGTTCGAGTCGGGAGCGTGGTGGGTTGGGATCGCCGGCGTGCTCGGAGCGCGAGCCCTTTACGTCCTCCAGCGCGGCCTCGATCCCGGCATGGGTCCGCTCGGCTTCTTCATGATCTGGGACGGCGGCCTCTCGTTCTACGGCGGCCTTGTCGCGGCGGGGCTCGCCCTGGCGGTCTTCGCCCGCCGGCGGCACCTCTCGCTGGCCCGACTCGCCGATGTCGTCGCGCCGCCTGCGGCCCTGGGCATGGCGATCGGGCACCTCGGCTGTGTGGTCAGCGGCGACTCGTTCGGGGTCCCGACGACGCTGCCCTGGGCGGTCGTCTACCGCAACCCCGGCGCGATGGCACCGCTCGGGGTGCGGCTCCAACCCACCCAGCTGTACGAGGCAGTCGCGGTCGGCGTCCTCTTCGTCGCGCTCGGCGCGGGTCGCACCCGCCTCGAGCGCCTGGGCGCGGGCGCGGTGGCCGGCGCATACCTGGTCGGGCTCTCCGCGATCCGCTTCGTCCTCTTCTTCCTGCGCGACGAACCGCCGCTCCTCCTCGGGCTCAAGACCGCGCAGTGGATCGGCCTCGGGCTGGGCGCAGTCGGGCTCGTGGTGCTCGCCGTTCTCGTCGTGCGTCGCCCCGTCGCGGCCGGTTCACTCGCCACTCCGGAGGTTGGCAGATCATGATCACCACTCGCCCCGCGCCGCCCGCGTCGCAGGTTCCCGTAGTCGGCGATGGCCCGTCGCTTCCCGCGGGCGGGGGAGTGCCAACGCCGGCCGAGTCGGCGATCTCCGACGCGATCCTCGCGGCGGCCCGGGTCGATCGGCGGGTCTGGCTGGCCGCGGGAGTACTCGTGATCGCCAGCCTCCTCCTCGCCGCTGGGGTGCCCGCCTCGACGCTGCTCACGTTCGGCCTCTTGTTCGGTTGCGTGGGAATGCACCTCTTCATGGGCCATGGCGGCCATGCCGGCCACGGTGGCGACCCTGAGCCCGCCGGCCCGCAGCAGGACGGGGCGCGCCCCCAAGCCGCCCATGTGGGCCACGTGCACGCGGGTTCGGAAGGCGACTGAACAGCGTGTCGCGCCCCGCAGCGCGGTGCTCGAGGCGATCGCCCATTCCCGGGCCTCGCGCCTCGCTCCGACGGCCCGCCTGTCCAGATCAGGCGTCTTCTCCGCGACGTCTCAGCGACGCGTCACGCCTCTCTCAGGTTCGGGCGGGATCCTGACGACTGGGTCGACGGGGCATCGAGCCGCGTCGGCCCGCCAGTCTTGTCAGGAGCGCACGGAGCGCATACACCATGAC
>JAKAAV010000098.1 GCA_021802185.1 Chloroflexota bacterium
GAACGTGGTCGACCGGCCGACGCGGGTCTGCCCGGCGCGTGATCGCCGAATCCCGGGACGGGCGGCGGACCCCGCGACGGGCCGCGAGACCCCGGGACGAAGGCCGTCCCGGGGTTCTCTCGCGTGCCGGTGGCCGAGTTGCCGGCGGCGGTGTCGCTACGGCGTCAGCAGGACCCGGTACGACAGGGCGTTCTCCCGCGACCCATCCCGAGCCGACAGGTCGAAGACCGTGACCCAGCCCGCCTGCGCCGAGGCGACGGAGTACGGCACCTTCACCGAGAACGTGCCCCAGCAGCCCGTGCCGCAGGAGGCGGTCACGTTCCTTGTCGCGAGCACCGTTCCCGACGCCGTCGTCACCTCCGCCTGGAACTGCGCCTCGAAGACGTTCGCGACGCCGCTGATGCGGACCGGGCTCGAAACCGTCGATCCCCACGCGGGGCCGTCCATCGAGATCGGGGCCAGCCAGTCGCGGTAGTCGGTGCGGACCGACGGGCCGGTGAGTACGATGCCCTCGCTCGAGAACGTCGTGACCGGCTGGCCGTCGAGCCGGAACCGGACCCCCGTGATGCTCGGGAACGCGGTCACGGTGTAGACGACCTGGGCGAGCCGCGCGAACATCGAGGCAGAGCCGCCGCCCGACTCGAACTGCCCCGACAGGTCGACGGTCGCGATGCCGTTGGCGAGGGCGATGTCGAGCAGCCGGCTCCCCGACGGGATCGCCGACACGAGCCGGGACGCACCCGCCGACTCCGCGGCGGTCGGACCCGCGAGCAACTGCTGGACGGCCGCGCGCGCGACCGCGACCGTCTGCGGCACGATCCGCTGCACGGGCACGAGGTGCTCGCCGAGCAGGAAGTACACGGAGAGCGATGTGGTGCCCGCCGTGGATGGTGCTGGCGAGCCGGATGGCGCCGGCGAGCCGGATGGCGCCGACGAGCGCGGCGCTGACGGCGACCCCGACGGGCCGGCCGGGGCGGCCGATGCGGGCGAAGACGAGGCCGGACTGGCCGGGATTGTCGGCGCGGCCGACGTGACCGGCGCGGTGGATGCTGCCGGCGAGCCGCCGGGCGTGGCGAGCGGTCCGGCATCGCCCCCCGTCGCGCAGCCGGTCGCGACGATGGCGACCGCAAGCGCCGCCGCCGCCATCGCCAGGATCCTGCCTGGACGCCGAGGTGCGTCCGTTCGTGCGGGTGTCATCGATCTGCCTCCCTGCGTGTCCCCGACAACCACGCAGGCTGGACCGCGTCCGTCACGGCGCCGTCGCCGCCGGGTAACGATCGTGTCACGGGGACCCGGAGCACGAAGCGCATGCCGCCGCCCTCGCGCCGCTCGGCGCGCAGCGTTCCACCCATCACGCGGGCATGCTCGGCCGCGATGGCGAGCCCCAGCCCGCTGCCGCCCGCGTGCCGCGACGGGTCGCCCTTGTGGAACCGCTCGAAGAGCCTGGGCAGCTCGGCATCGGTGACGCCCGGCCCGCGGTCGCACACGTCGACCTCGAGCTGATCGTCGCTCGCCCGAACCTCGACGCCGACCTCCCGGCCATCCGCGTGGACGCGGGCGTTGTCGAGCAGGTTGGCGAGGACGCGCTCGAGCCGGCGCGGGTCGATCCGGACTCGGGTCGGGGCCGGCGCCTCGACGGACACGTGCGCGGCCGGCAGGCGGGCGTCGACGACGGCTCTCACGAACGCCGCGACGTCGACGGCGACGACCTCCGCGTGCTCGGCGCCGGCGTCGAACCGCGACAGCTCCATCAGGTCCTCCACGAGCCCGCGCAGCCGCGCGACGTCCGACACGAGCAGCTCGCCGGCGCGTCTCGGCGCCTCGGGGAGGGCGTCGAGGTGGGCGTGCAGGATCGACGCCTCCGCGACGAGCGCCGTCAGCGGCGTTCGCAGCTCGTGCGAGACGTCGGCGACAAACCGCTCCTCGCGTGATCGAGCGTCTCGCAGCTCCGACACGTGGCGCTCGAGCGACGCCGCCATCCGGTTGAACGACATCGCCCATCGCGCGAGCTCGTGGTCCCCGGCATCGTCGAGCCGCGCCGACAGGTCGCCGCCGGCGATCCGTTCCGCGGCCGCCGCGGCGTCCGTCACCGGGCGCAGCAGGCCGCGCGCCACGAAGCCCGCGGCGAGCACGGCGAGCGCGACGAGGAGCACGCCCCCGGTCAGGAGTGCGGTGCCCAGGCGCTGGATGGCGTCCTCGACGGGCGCGGCGTCGAACACGAAGTAGAACGTCGGGCCGGCGGGCGGCCGCCGCGCGGCGGTCACGAGGACCGGCTGCCCGGCGAGGCTCGTCCGCGCCCAGCCGACGTCGCCGCGGCCCGCGGCCGCGCGAAGGTCGGGCGAGAGGCGCGATGCCATCGCGGCGGCGGTCAGGTTCGATGCGAAGGGGTCGCCATCGCCGAAGTCGACGATCGTCCCGAGGATCCCGCGTGCCGCGAACCCGTCGAGCAGCCGGCTCGCGGCGAGGTCGGCGCGCATCGGGGATGCCGGGAGTCGCTCGACGGCGAGCACCGCGACGTTGTAGCGGGTCAGCTCGGCCGCGGCCTGGAGTTGCTGCCCCCGCAGCGACGTCGCGACGTACCAGTACGACCCCGCGCCGAGCACGACCGCGGTGAGCGCGACCAGCCCGACGACGGTGAGCGCGATTCGGCCGCGAACGCCGCGCGGGACGACACGGCGGATGGTGCCCACGGGCCGCAGCGCGGTCATGGGCCGGAGGTCCGCCGCGTGCCGGTAGCCGGCGCCGCGCGGTACCCGGCGCCGCGGACGGTCTGGATCAGCCGCGGCTCGGCGGGGTCGTCCTCGATCTTGGCCCGCAGGCGCTGGATCGCGACGTCGACGAGCCGCGAATCCCCCAGGAAGTCGTAGCCCCACACTTCGTCGAGGAGGACTTCACGCGTCAGCACGCGGCCGGGACGGCGCGCCAGCGCCACGAGCAGCCGGAACTCGGTGGGGGTGAGCGGCAGCGGCGTCGCGCCGGGAACCTCAGTGGAGGCGACAAGCCGCGGCGTCGCGCCGGGGACCTCGGTGGGCGTGCGGATCGCGCCCGGGACCTCGGTGTCCGTGCCTGGCGCAGGCGCGGCATTCCGCCGGACCTCGTGCGCGTCCTCGTCGATCTCGAGCGGCCCGAGCCGGAGCACCCCGGCGGCGTGATCGGGCTCGGCGGACGACGAGGCGTGGTGCCGGAGCGCGACCCTGAGGCGGGCGAGCAGCTCGGGCAGCTCGAACGGCTTGCGCACGTAGTCGTCGGCTCCGGCCTGCAGGCCCGCGACGACGTCGATCGCATCCGTCCGCGCCGTCAGCATGACGATCGGGACGGCCGACTCGGCCCGGATCGTCCGGCACACCGTCAGGCCGTCGAGGACCGGCAGCATGAGGTCGAGCACGACGAGATCGGGCGGGTCGGACCGGAAGCGCGCGAGCGCAGCGCCTCCGTCCTTCGCCGTCACGACGTCGAATCCGCCCGCGGTCAGCCCGAGCGCGGTCACCTCGCGAATCGAGGCGTCGTCCTCGACGAGCAGCACGCGCGGGTCCATGTCGCGATTGTGCTCGCCCCGCGGGCGATCGGGGAGGGCGATCCCGCCCGATCGAGGGGGCCGCCGTCCAGTGGCGAGCACGAGGTGCGGTTCGGGCGGACCGCGGTCGAATCGCGAGCCCGAGCGCCGTTCGAGGGAACCGCGGTCGAATGGTGAGCCCGAGCGCCGTTCGTGGACCGCGGTCGAGCGCCGCGCGACTGCGCCTCGGGGCAGCGAGCGCCTCCGCCGGGAGCGTCCGGTCAGCGCACCTCGAACGAGCGCTTCGCGAGCCCCATCCAGTAGCCGTCGATCGTGAAGTCGGGCGCCTCGTCGGCCGTCGCGGCGGCGCCGAGCGTCACGAACAGCGGCGCGAAGTGCTCGACGGTCGGATGCGCGTACGGCATGCCCGGCGCCTTCTCGCGGAACGCGAACAGCGTGTCCAGGTCGCCCCGCGCCAGCGCCTCGGTCGCCCACAGGTCGAAGTCGATCGACCACGCCGGTGCCCCGGGGCGCCCGAGCATGTACTCGCGGACGAACGGCAGCCCGTGGGTCATGAACCCGCTGCCGACGATGAGCACGCCCTCGTCGCGCAGCGGGGCGAGGCGCCGACCGACCTCGAAGAGGTGCCGCGGGTCGAGGTCCGGCATCGAGATCTGCAGGACCGGCACGTCGGCCTCGGGGTACATGGCGAGGAGCGGCACCCACGCACCGTGGTCGAGGCCGCGACGGGGCATGTCGACGACGGGCTCGTTCGCGGGCATCAGCGCGCGCACGGTCGCCGCGAGTTCCGGAGCGCCCGGCGAGTCGTACGTGAGCTCGTAGTAGCGCTCGGGGAAGCCGTAGAAGTCGTAGACGAGCGGGACGCGGGCGGTCGCCCCGATCGCCATCGGTGTCGTCGCCCAGTGCGCGCTGACGACGAGGATAGAGGTGGGCCGTGGCAGGCGCCGGGACCACACCGCGAGCTGGGACGGCCACTCGGGATCGTCGAGGAGCGGCGGCGCGCCGTGCCCGAGGTAGAGCGCGGGGAGGCGGCGCGGCGGGACGGCGGCTGCCGCCGGCTCGTCCACGAGGGGAGACAGCGCGACCCTGATGTCCTCGGCCGTCCTGGCGTCGCCCTCGCGCGCGAGCGTCGAGGCGGCGAAGGCGTCGTCGGGACCGTGGGTGCCCGCGCCGTGTGCGGCGGGGCGGTGGGTGCCCGCACCCTGTGCGGCGGGAGCGTGCGGAGGATGCTGATCGTTCATCGGGGCGAGCCCATGCGGATGGAGGAGCCGATTGTGGCCGAAGTCGCGGCAGGGCGTCCACGGCGGTTGAAACGGGTTGTTCCGCCGGCGGTGCGGGTGCTAGAGTGCGCAAGCGCCCATCGGTGAGCAATTGATCGATCGACTCCGGGGGGCTTCGCGTTGCCGGATGAGCTCCGCCAGGAGGAATTCGAACTCCTGGCCCGCATCGCGCACCGCTACTACGTCGACGATTCGACGCAGGAGGAGATCGCGCGGGAGTTCGGGCTCTCGCGGCCGAAGGTGCAGCGCCTGCTCGACCGGGCGCGCCGTGCCGGCGTCGTCGACATCCACATCCAGGCTCCGCCCGGGCTCAACCTCGACCTCGAGGACGACCTTCGGCGGACGTTCCACCTCGCCGACGCGATCGTCGGTCCGCCCCGCTCCGACCCGCAGTCGCAGCGAGAGGCCGTCGCGCGATGCGCGGCCCGGTACCTCGAGCGACGCGTGTCCAACGGATCCGTCGTCGCCGTCAGCCACGGACGCGACACGGGCGAGCTGCCGCGCTTCTTCCGCACCGAGCGCCGCGTCGACTGCACGTTCGTCAGCGCGATGGGCGGCTCGCCGAGGGTCGACGCGCCGACCAACCCGAACGAGATCTGCCGCGCGCTGGCGGAACGGAGCGGCGGCCGGGCCGTGAGCCTGTACGCGCCAGCGTACGTGGAGCGCCCCGACATCCGTGACGAGCTGCTCGAACAGGAGGCGGTCGCCCACACGCTCGGGCTCGCCGCGCACGCTGACATCGCGCTCGTCGGGATCGGCGGCACCGACGACGACTGCACGATGGTCCGGAGTGGCTGCCTGTCGGTCGACGAGATGGCCCGGTTGCGCAGCCAGGGCGCGGTCGGCGACGTGCTCGGCAACTACGTCGACATCCTCGGGCGGCCGGTCTCGTCACCCCACCAGGAACGGCTGATCGCGCTCACCGTCGAGGACCTGCGCCGAATCGGGACGGCGGTCGCGGTCGTGAGCGAGGCCGAGAAGCCGCGAGCGGTCCTCGGCGTCCTGCGCTCCGGCGTCGTCGACGTGCTCGTGATCGACGAGCCGAACGCGCGCGCACTGCTGGCGCTCGCACGGGAGGACGGCCTGCCGGGCGACGCGCAGCGCGAGGACGTGATCCCGGGCGTTCCGCGCGAGGACGTGGTCCCGGGCGCGCTCCCGCGCGAGGCCGAGGCCGGTCGGGCGCAGTCCAGGGAGGTGGTCGACCAGGGCGTGTGAGGTCGCGGTCACGATCGCCGCGTCGGGCCGGATCCACCGGCGGGACGATGCGACGGGGGCCGCATCCGAAGGGAAACCGCAAGCGTCCCAGCGGGAGGTGCTGGATTGCCTGTCGTATCGACGAAATCCATCCTCGACCGGGCGTTCAGGGAGCGCTACGGCGTCGCGGCGATCAACGTCGTGAACGACCTGACCATGGAGGCCGTGCTCGCGGCCGCGGAGGAGCTCCGCGCGCCCGTCATCATCCAGACGTCTCCGAAGCACGTGCAGATCACGGGCGTCGACGTCATGTACGCGATGTGGTGCGAGATGACGAAGCAGATCTCGGTGCCCGTCGCGCTGCATCTCGACCACTGCCCGGACCGGAAGCTCATCAGCGAGTGCCTCGCCCGCGGCTGGAACTCCGTCCTCTTCGACGCGAGCAAGCTCTCGGTCGAGGAGAACAAGCGCCAGTGCATCGAGGTGGTCGCCGAGGCGCGCCAGTACGGCGCCGACGTCGAGGGCGAGATCGAGGGTTTCAAGCGCACCGAGGAGATGACCGGCGACGAGGCCGAGCACGTCCAGTCGCTCGAGACCGTCGTCGACTTCGTGAAATCCACCGGCGTCGACGTCTTTGCCCCGGCGATCGGCAACGCGCACGGCACGTACAAGACCACGCCGCACCTCGACAGTCAGCGCGTCACGGACATCGTGCAGGCGACCGGGATCCCGGTGGCGCTCCACGGCGGCACCGGCATGACCCCGGAGCAGTTCAGCGACCTGATCGCGCGCGGCTGCGCGAAGGTCAACATCTCGACCGCGCTGAAGATCGCGTTCATGCAGTCGGGCTACGACTTCATGACCGAGCACCCGGGCGTGTACGACCCGCCCCAGATCTTCAAGGCGCAGCGGGAGGCCGTCATGGAGATGGCGAAGCACCACATCCAGCTCTTCGGCAGTGCCGGGAAGGCCTGGACGTGAGCGCGCTGATCTTCGACTGCGACGGGGTGCTTGCCGACACCGAGCGGTACGGGCACCTGCCGGCGTTCAACCAGACGTTCGAGGAGTTCGGCCTGCCGATCCACTGGTCGGAGGAGGTCTACGGGCAGAAGCTCCTGATCGGCGGCGGCAAGGAACGCATGACGAGCGAGCTCACGCCGGAGTTCGTCCGGCGCGCGGGCCTGCCCGAGGATGCCGACGCGCTCGCCGCCGAAGTCGCGAAGTGGCACAAGCGCAAGACCCAGCTGTACACGGAGTTGGTCGGGGCCGGGAAGCTGCCACCCCGGCCCGGCATCCGGCGGGTCATCTCCGAGGCGCAGGACGCGGGCTGGAAGCTGGCCGTCGCATCGACGTCGGCCGAGGCCTCGGTGCGCGCGATCCTCGAGTACGCGGTGGGCCGGGAGCGCGCCGACCGGTTCGACGTGTTCCTGGCCGGCGACGTGGTGCCCAGGAAGAAGCCGGCGCCGGACATCTACCTGCTCGCGCTCGAACAGCTCCAGCGGCTCGGCGTGCGGTCGGACGAGATGCTCGTCGTCGAGGACTCGCGCAACGGGCTGGAGGCGGCGACCGCCGCGGGGCTGCGCTGCCTGGTCACGGTCAACGGCTACACCGAGAAGGAGGACTTCAGCGAGGCGATCCTCGTCGTTTCGTCACTCGGGGACCCGGATGGAGAGCGGACGACCGTCATCGCGAATC
>JAKAAV010000099.1 GCA_021802185.1 Chloroflexota bacterium
CAGCAGCCGCGGGGACCCGAGGTGGCGCGGTCGCGCGGGCGGTGTCGACCGCCACGTCCCGAGCGCCCGCCGGATCGTCCCCTCCACGGAGGAGGCGCCCGCGTCGGCCGGGTGTTCGAGGAGGACACCGGTGAGCCCCTGCGCCGGCACGTTGGCGACGAGTCGGTGCCGGAGCAGGCGGCGTTCTCCCCCGGCGGCGAGCGTGTCGAGCGTCACGCCGGAAGCCCCGGAGGCCACGGCGTCCGGCCAGACGGCATCCAGCGTGGAGCGGCCCGCCTCGTCGAAGAGGTCGGCGAACGGATGCCCGATGAGCGACTCGGCCGGGATCCCGAGCAGCGGCTCGACACCAGCCGATCCGTCGACGATGCGCCGGTCGCGATCGACCACGAGGACCGCCGCCCGGGGCGCCGGGACGGCCGGGCGGCGCATGTCGAGCAGGTCGAACGTCTCGAAGCGAAGGTCGCGTACCACGGCCAGGAACCGAGGGTCGAACCCGGGTCCATGCGGCCGTTCGGAGAAGTAGGTGCGCATGAGATCCCGGTCCGGCCAGACGGCCGCCACGACCAGCTCCGTCTCGGACCCCCGCGCCCGGCGCCCGACGAGCAGCACGCGGACCAGGCCCGCGGCCTGCAGGGAGGATTCGGCATCGCGCACGAGGGCGAGCGCGAGCGGTTCCTCGCGCACCGGCACGACGCACCGGACGAGCCCGATCGCGCCGGACCGGATGGCAGCGGCCGGTGGCGGTGCCACACCCTCACCGTCCGCCAGCTCGAAGTGCTCCGGCGCGGCGAACGCGACGCGATTCCCGAGCGTGCGCAGTGCGGGCGTCGGCTGGGCGAGGGCATCGACGGCCGCGATGGCCCCAAGGTCCCTCCAGAGGGAGATCGCGAGAAGCCGGGCGCCGGGCGGGTCGTGCCGGACGCTCGCCGCGGCCCATGTCGCCCCATCCAGGCCCTCGGCCTCGGCAACACGCACGATCTCGTTGAGCAGCGTGGGATCCGGAGCATGCAGGTGGCCGGTGAAAAGCCGCAGGATCATGTTCCGACCATCGAACGGCAGGCACCCTCCCACGCGCGCCGCTGGCCGCGGCGCCCGACGGCATTCTCACCCCTGTGAGCCTGAAGATCGGTATCAGATCCGTGACAGTCACGAGGGGTTCCTGTCAGAACCACAGAAAGCCTCGCCGAGCTCTCGTCCGAGATCCGCCGTCCGCCGTCCGCCGTCCGCCCGACGACGATGTGGCGCGCCGGTCCGGGCCGACGGCCACCGTGTGGACGGCCACCGCCCACGGACCTCCCAGGCCCGACACCCGCGCCCGCCCTACACGGGCCGCCGTTCGGCCCGGCCCACCGGGTCGGTCGCCGTCACCCACGCTTCGCCGGTGCCGACGTCCGCGTCGAGCTCGCAGCAGTCCTCTCCACGCCGCCACCTGAGCCGCAACCTCGACGCCTCGTAGTCGACCGCCAGCTCACCCTTGAACGCCGGGTGCTCACGCCGCAGCCGCACGAGGTCGAGGATCCGGCCCACGATCGGGCGCCCGAGCGCAGCCGCGATCTCGTCGCGCGTGTAGTCGTGCCGGTTGACCGCCCGGCCGTCGCCCGTCGCGGCAACGGCCGCCGCGTCGTTCTCGCCCGCGAGGAGCCCGACGTAGTAGAGCTGGGGAACGCCGGGCGCGAACAGCTGGATCGCGCGCGCGAGCGCGTAGCGGTCGTCGTCGCCGAGCGCCGAGCGGTACGTGATGTTCAGCTGGTGGACGTCGACGCCGGCATCTGCCTGGGAGGCCGACAGCAGCCGGTTGGCGTTGCCGCCGCGCCCGATGACCAGGTCGGTCAGCCGCTGCATCGAGTCGGGCGGCAGGATCCCGTCGAGGTCGGGCCGGATCGGGATTCCGTCGTGGCAGTCGAGCGTCGTGACCTGCCGGGCCGGCGACTGCGCGAGATGGAGGCCAAGCCGCTCTGCCGAGCCGGTCACGAGCGCGTCGAGCACCAGCCCGGGCAGCACGAAGTCGTACGTCCAGTACCCTCGCGCCGCGAGCTTCCGGTGGGTCTCCCGGACGTCGTGAATCTCGGGCAGGAGCACGAGATCGAACGAGCCGGCGACCGAGACGATCCAGTCGAGGAACTCGTAGATCCCGGGCTCGACCATGAAGCAGCTCGTGCCTGCCTGCTTCACGACGTAGCCGACCGCGTCGAGCCGGACGATCCGGACGCCCTGTTCCGCGAAGAACCGCAACCACGACGTGAGGAGCCCGCGGGTCGCGGGCGACCGGACGTCCAGGTCGATCTGCTCGGACCAGTCGCGCGCTCCGAACGACGTCCACACGCGCTCCCGTTCGCCCGTTTCCTCGACCGCGATCTCGGTGAACGGCGCGTCGGGCTTGCGCAGGAAGATGCGCGCGACGTCGGCCGCGGGAGGGTCGCCGCCGGGCCAGACCTTGTCGAGGGTGACGAAGAGGTCGGCGTGCGGCGAGCGGCGCCCCCGGCGCACGAAGTCCCGGAACTCCGGTGAACGGCGCGAGATGTGGTTGACCATCAGGTCGAGCATCACGTCGTGCCGCTCGGCGAGGTGCCGGACGTCGGCCCACGTCCCGAAGCGCGGGTCGATCTCGAGGTATGTCGTCGGGGCGAACCCACGGTCTCCCGACGACGGGAACGGGGGCAGCACGTGGACGCCGGTGAACAGCCCGTCGAGCGGGCCGCGCAGCAGGGCCTCGAGCGCGGCGAGGTCGCCCCCGAGCGAGTCGGGGTACGTCAGGAGCTGCGGGCCGCGTCGCACGAACTGACCTCCCATTCGCCACTGGGGCGCGTGATCCGGCACGGGACGCTACCCGTGGAGTATCGAGCGCACGGCGAGCGTCAGGAGCCTCGCCCGCGCGTCCCCATATCCCCCCATCTGATTGCTGAGATACGCGAAGCCGACCCGGTGCTCGTCGTCGGCGAACCCCAGCTGGCCGCCGGCACCGGCGTGGCCGAAGCTCCGTGGGCCGAGCATCGGCTGACCCGGCGGCGATGCGAGCTGGAAGCCGGTCCCCCACCGCGCTCCGTCGTCCGGCATACCGGACAGCTGTGCGCCGCCGGACTGCTCGACGAGCGCGTCCTCGACGGACCGCGCGGACAGGAGTCGAGGCCCCTCCACGTCCGACACGCACGCCGCATACGCCCGCGCGAGCGACCGTGCCGTGCTGATGCCGTTCGCGGCGGGAATCTCGGCGTGCTGGATGGCGGGGTCGTTGAACGTGACGTACCGGCCGCACGCCGGGAACTCGAACGCGCCGCCCATCGTCAGGCTCCGCTCGACGGTCCGGTTCGCGGCGGCGATCCGGGCGCTCTCACGCGCATCCTCGGAGTCCTCGTCGGGCAGGGGCGCCTCCATGAAGGCGACCGGGACCGGCGCCGGGTCGGGCAGGCCGATCCACGTCCGCAGGCCGAGGCGATCTCCCACCGCTCGGCGGAACCAGGCGCCAGGAGTGAGGCCGGTGATCCGCCGGATGACCTCGCCGATCAGCCAGCCGTACGTCATCGCGTGATACAGGTGTCCCGTGCCCGGCTCCCACAGCGGCGCCTGCGCCTCGATCGCCCGGACGACCGGCTCCCACGCCGCGACCTCGTCGACCGAGAGATCGCGGTCGAGGGCGGGAAGCCCGGCGCGATGGCTGAGCACCTGGCGGACGGTGATCGCCGCCTTGCCGTGGGGCGCGAACTCCGGCCAGTAGCGGGCGACCGGTGCGTCGAGCTCGAGGCGGCCCTCCTGCGCGAGGAGGTATGCGCAGATCGCCACGAGTCCCTTCGAGCACGAGAAGATGACGGCGGACGTCTCGGCCTCCCACGGTCGACCCGTTCGGGCATTGGCGAGCCCCGCCCACAGGTCGACGACCTTCCGCCCGTCGACGTACACCGCGCAGGCCGCGCCGAGGTCTCCCCGCGACCGGAAGTTCTCGACGAACACGTCGGCCACCGCGCCGTAGCCATCCTCGGCGCCACCCCCGAGCCGGATCTCCGCTCGTCCTGCGAGATCCGTCATGCCGCGTGCCTCGAGCGCAGCACGGGCCCGCGCGGCAGGGCACGCGGCCCGAGCGGCCCGAACGGCCCGCGCGTCATCCCTTCACCGAGCCCTGGAGGAGCGCCGCGACGAACTGGCGCTGGAAGACGAGGAAGACGAGCAGCGACGGCAGCAGGATGAGGAGCGCGCCCGCGCTGAGAAGCGGGATGTCGGTCGCGTAGTGGCCCTGGAACGCGCCGAGCGCCCCGGCCATCGTGCGCTGCGTCGGGTCCTGGACGAGCACCAGGGCGAGCAGGAACTGGTTCCACGTCCACACCGAGAGCAGGATCGTGAGCGAGGCGATCGCGGGACGCGCGAGCGGCACGTGGATCCGCCAGAAGAGGTCCCACGTCGATGCGCCGTCGACACGCGCGGCCTCGGACAGCTCCGAGGGCATGTTCACGAAGTGCGCGCGCATCCAGTACACGGAGAACGGCATGTACAGCCCGATCAGCGGCAGGATGATCGCGAGGCGCGAGTTGATCAGGCCGAAGCTGCGGACGAGGTAGTAGAGCGGCGTGATGATCCCCTCGAGCGGGAGCGTCAGGCCGAGCAGGAACAGCAGGAACAGGACGCGCGCGCCGGGGATGCGCAGGTGCCCGATCGCGAAGCCGGCCATCGTCGAGATCGTGACCGACACCGGCACGACGCCGACCACGATGAGCGTGCTCGAGAAGAGCAGGACCGGCATGTCCGCGACCTGGAACGCCCGGGCGAAGTTGCCCCATTGCGGGTTCGCGGGCCAGTCGATGCCGAGCGGCACGGACCCGGACGGGTGCAGGGCCGTCGTGAAGAGGCTGATGAACGGCAGCAGCGTGACGAGCATCAGCACGACCAGGACGACGCTGCCGGTCACGACTTCCCGTCGCTGCATGATCACAGCGGCTCACCCCCCGTCATGCGCTGGATCGGCAGGACCACGACGAGCACGAGGATGACGAGCACGACGGCGAGCGCCGAGGCGAGGCCGACCTGCTGCCCGACGAACGCGAGCTGGTAGATCTCGAGACCGGGCACCATCGTGGCCAGCCCGGGCCCACCGCCCGTCGAGATGTAGACGATGTCGAAGCTCGCGAGCGCGGCGATCGCGGTGACCGTGATGCACACGGCGATCTCGTTGCGCAGGCTCGGCACGGTGATCGCCCAGAACTCCTGGACGGCCCCGGCACCGTCGATGCGCGCTGATTCGTAGAGGGCGGGGTCGATCTTGCCCATGCCCGTCAGGAGCAGCACGGTGCACAGACCGAGCAGCACCCAGACGCCGATCAGCCCGACCGCCGGGAGCGCGGTCCCGAAATCGCCGAGCCAGGCGCGCGTGATGCCGCCGAGCCCGATCGCGCCGAGGATCTGGTTGACGACGCCGGACAGGGCGAGCACCCAGCTCCATGCGATGCCTGCGGCGACGAGCGGGATGACCTGGGGCAGGAACAGCACCGTGCGCGCGGCGGTCCCGATCCGGCCCGTCACGACGCGCCGGATGAGCGACGCGACCACGAGGCCGAGGCCGACGGAGATCACGCAGAAGAACAGGATGAGCTGGAACGCGTTGGTCAGGATCTGGATGAAGTTCTGGTCGGTCAGGACCGTCACGTAGTTCTTCAGGCCGACCCACTGCGACGCCCCGATGCCGTCCCATCGATACAGCGAGTACTGCACCGTGATCACGAGCGGCTGGAGCACGAAGACGATGTAGACGAGGAGCGCCGGCGCGACGAGCAGCCAGCCGGCCCAGTTGGCCCTGCGGAGCGCCCGGAGCCGGGAACGCCGCAGGGCCGTGGCGGGTCGATCCTGCGCCCGAGCGCCTGCCCGCAGGGCGGCACGCGCGGGCGCGGGATCACTCTGGGACACGGGTCAGGACCCGAGTTCCTGCAGGTACTGCGCCTGGACGTACTTCAGCAAGCCGGCCGGGGTCTCCTGGCCACCGACCATCTTCTGGAGCTCGGGCGTCCAGCCCTGCGCGAAGATCGACCCGGTGGCGTTCGCGATGAACCCCATCGTGCCGTTGTCCTTGAAGACCTGCTGCGCCGCACTGAGGGTGTCGTTGATGATCGAGCCCGAAGCGGCGGGCGGGACCGACAGGTCGGGCGGGCCACCCGGGTACGAGCCGCCGACGCTCACGTCGATCTGGCGCGCGGTCGGGTTGGTGGCGACCCAGTTGAAGAAGAACGCGGCGCAGTCCGCGTGCGCGGACTTGGCCCCGATGCCGTAGGTGAGCGGCGACGACATGGCGGCATACGTACCGCCCGCATTCGCCGGCGGGAACAGGAAGAAGCCGATGTTGCCCGGCATCTGCTTGTCGTAGTTGGCGTCTTCCCAGTCGCCGTTGAACGTGAAGACGCCCTCACCCTTCTCGAACCGGCCGTTCGAGTCGGTGTACTGGATCGCGTTGACGTCCGTGGGGAAGTACCCGGCCTGGATCCACTTCTGGAGGTGCTGCGCCGCCTGCAGGTTGGCGGGCGTGTCGACCGTCGTGCCCTTCTTCTGGAAGATCCAGTCGTTGATCGCCGACGCCGGACCGTAGTCGGCCATGAGGTCCTGGAGCGGGAAGGCGAGCCCGCCGCCGCTCGCGGACGCGTTCCACTGCATGATCGGCTGGAGCCCCTTCGCCTTCGCCTTCGCGAGCAGCGAGTCCAGCTCCGCAAGGGTCTTGGGCGGCTGCGTCATGCCGATCTCGGCGGCCAGCTTCTTGTTGTAGAAGACGCCGGTCATGCTGTAGTTGAGCCCCATCGCGTACAGCGAACCGGAGCCGACACCGGTCGGACCGACGCGGTTCTGCGCGAGCTCCGACGACGGCCACTTGTCCCAGCCGAACGTCGTCGCGTAGCTGTCGAGGTTCTTCAGCAGCCCGTCCTTCACGAGCGTGACCATGGTCGGCAGGCGGATGAGGTCCGGCGGGTTGGCGCCCGCGAGCAGACGCGGCGTCTCGTTGATGAGGTTCGTGAACTGGTCCTGGCTGATCTTCCAGGTCACGTTCGGGAACTGCTTGGTGAACTCCTGCGAAAGCGAGAATGGGAGCTGGAAGCCGGTCTCGAACCACGCGTTGAGCGTGACGGGCTGGGTCCCGCAGTACTGGGCGGCCGCCGACGCTCCACTCGCTCCGGCGCTGGCCGCCGCACTCGCCGGCGCCTGGCTCGACCCGCTCGTCGAGGCGCTCGCCGCGGCGGCAGAGGACGCGGCCTGGCTCGGCGGCGCCTGCGTCGCGGGAGCCGGAGTGGTACCGGGAGCCGCGCAGGCGACGGCCACGAGGGCCGCCGCGACGATGGCAGGAATCGTTCCGTGGCGACCGGGCGGTCGCCGCCTGAAGGTGGTCGACGCGAACGACGACATGCAGGTTCTCCTCCTCGCTGCGCTGATTGGCCATCGAGGTCCCACCGACGTCAACCGGGGCCCGGCCCTCCCTTCGGTGGCGCCGTGGTGGCCCGCGAGACGATGCTGGGATCGAGGCAGACGCACGGGGCCGTCGCCGACCGCGCCTCGATCTCCTTCAGCAGGATCTCGGCCCCCCTGCGGCCGGACTCGAACAGCTGCTGGCGGACGGTCGTGAGCCCCACGTAGTCGGCCGCCTCGATGTCGTCGTATCCGATGACCGACAGGTCTTCGGGAACCCGGAGCCCGAGCTCGCGCGCTGCGG
>JAKAAV010000100.1 GCA_021802185.1 Chloroflexota bacterium
GTCGGAAATGCGCTGGAGGACCGAGGGGACCTCGGCGCCGGGGCCGGCAACCGGGAGGCGACGACACTCGCGCGCAGGTTCGACATGGTCGCCCGGATGCACCCCGATCGCCCGTTCGTCATCGCCGACGACGCGACGTGGTGAGCCCTCAGCGCACGGCGCAGTCGATCGATGCGGACGGCTGGCTGCGGACCGGCGACCTCGGGAGGGTGCGGCCCGACGGGCATCTCGAGCTGCCCGGGCGGCCACGCGAGCTGTACAGGGTCGGCGGCGAGCTCGTCGCGCCGAAGGAGGTCGAGATCGTCCTCAGCCGCTTCCCGGGCGTCAGCCAGGCGTACGTGGCGGGGGTGCCGGACGAGCGGATGGGCGAGGTCGGGTGGGCGTGGATCGTCCCCGAGGCCGGGGCGACCGTCGACACGAGCGCGCTCGCGCGCCACTGCCGCGGCCATCTCGCCCCGTTCAAGGTGCCGCGTACCGTGCGCCTGCTCTCCGCCGAGGAGCTTCCGACGACGACCACCGGGAAGGTGCAGAAGTTCCGGCTCATCGAGTCGGCCCTGGGCGAGCGCACGATGCCCGTGGAGCGATGACCGCCCGCGCCGACCACGAGCCCGGGCGAGGTCGCGGGGGCCGGCGGCACCCGGTTCTCGGCCGATCCGGGTTGCCGGGTCGCTGGGCGATGCGCCGGGCCGAGCGACACGAGGAGCTGCTCGACGGTCCGCTGGAGGACGCCGCGGCGCTCCGGGGCAACCTGCGGGACCTCCGGCGCGTGAACCGGCTGCTCGGCGGGACGGCGCTCAGCACGGTCGCGCTCGTGCGTCTGCTGGACCACGTCTCCGGCACGATCGGCGGCGTTCACCCCGTCCCCCCCGTGCGCGGCGCGGCCGCGGTGCAGCTGCTCGACGTCGGGACGGGGGCGGCCGACATCCCGCTCGCGCTGCTCCGCCACGCCCGACGCGCGCGACTGCCGCTCGCGGTGGTCGCCGTCGATTCGCGCCCTGAGGTGCTCGACGCCGCGCGCGCGATCGACGCGGCCCTCGCCTCACCCGACGCGCCACGGCTCGTCGTGGCCGACGGACGGCGACTCCCCTGGCCCGACGGCTCGTTCGACGTCGCGCATGCGTCGCTCGTGCTCCACCACCTCGAGCCACCCGACGCGGTCGCGTTCCTCGCCGAGCTGCGGCGGGTCAGTCGTCGGGGCGTGATCGTCAACGACCTCGCGCGGAACCGCCTCGCGTGGCTGTTCGCGATCGCGGGCGCACGGCTGCTGACACGCAACCCGCTCACGCGGAACGACGCGCCGCTCTCGGTCCGCCGGGCGTACACGCTGCCCGAGGTCCGCGATCTGCTCCGGGCCGCGGGGCTCCGGCCCGTTCACGTCGGCCTTGGCCTAGCGCGATACCGGTTCGCGATCGCGGCAGTCCCGTCCGACGTGCCTGCGGTCGGCCTGCCGGCGGCCGACGCGCCCGCGAACGCCGGGCGCGCTCCGGAGCGACCCTGATGGCGGAGCGGGTCGAGATCGCGATCGTCGGTGGGGGACCGGCCGGAGCCACGCTCGCGATCCTGCTTGCACGATCCGGCCACGACGTCGTCGTGCTCGAACGCGCCGTCGTCCCGCGCTGGCGTGCGTGCGGCGTCTTCAGCCCCACCGCGCTGCCGCTACTCGGCGGCCTGGGCATCCTCGCTCCCGAGCCCGCGCTCGCCGCCCGGTCCGGTCCAGAACCGGCGCTCGTCCGCCGGTTGCCCGGGCTCCGCCTCGAGGTCCCGGACGCACCGCCACTCGACCTGTTCGGCCACGCGGCGCCTGCAGGGTTCGCGCGCCCCGCGTTCGACGCCGCGCTCCTCGCTGCCGCGTCCCACGCCGGAGCCCGGGTCGAGGCCGGTGTCGAGGTCGCGGCGATGTCCGCGCCCACGGGCGGCCACTCACGCCTCGACGTCCGCGGTCCGGACGGCCACCGACGGATCGTCGAGGCCGATCTCGTCGTGGGCGCGGACGGCATCCGGTCCGTCGTCGCGCGCGCCGCCGGGGTGGTCGTGCGTCCCCGGCTCGCAGGACGCGTGGCGCTCACGTTCCACGTCGCGGAGCCGGCGAGCGGCGACCCGAGGTTCGGGTCACCGATCCGGCCAGCGCGGATGATCGTCTTCGACGGCGGCTACTGCGGCCTCGCGCCGGTTCCCGGCGGACGCCTCAACGCCGGGATCGTGCTGCACGGCCGGCCCTGGCTGGACGCACTGCACCGCGAGGGTGCCGCGGCCGTCGCGCAGCGCGTCCTGGCCTCCATCCCGCCTGGGCCGGGCGATGGAACGAGCATCCGGATGCCATCCGGCCCGACCGATGCCACCGGCGGCGGGGTCGCGCCCGGCCGCGGCGATGCGTTCCCGTCCGGGGCCGCGACCGGCGCTCGTGTGCTCGATGCCGTTGCGGGCGCGTTTCCGCTGTCGCACGCCGTTCGACGAGCCGCGGGGTCGCACTGGCTGCTTGTCGGAGACGCAGCGGGGTTCCTCGACCCGTTCACCGGCGACGGCCTGGACCGCGCGCTCGTCTCGGCCGCGCTCGCCGCCGACGCCATCGCCGGTCACCAGCGAGGTCGAAGGGACGCCTTCGCCTCGTATGCGGACGCCATCCACGAGCGGTTCGAGCCGCGCGACCGGCTCTCGCTGCTGCTCCAGGCGTTCGTGGCGCGCCCCTCCGTGCTCGCGTACGCGCTGCGCCGCGTGGCGCGGCGCGAGGCGCTCCGGCGGACGATCGACCTCGTGCTCGCCGATCGCCTCCCCGCCTCTCGCGCGCTCGATCCGCGTTTCCTCGCGGCCGTGCTGGCCCCCTGACCCGTGCGCAGCGTGCTCTCGATCCACGTCGACGCGCCTCCGGACATCGTGTTCGGGCTGGTTCGCGACGTCGAAGCCTGGGCCACCCTGCTGCCGCACTATCGGAGCGTCCGCGTGCTGCGCCGCTCCCCCGGCGGGTGGCTGCTCGCCGCGTACGTCGCGATGCTCCCGGTGCCGTTCGGCCGCTCGCTGCCGATCCCGTGGCGTTCATGGTCGTCGTCGCGCCCGGCCACGCGGGAGCTGCGCTTCCGCCACGCGGGCGGCATCACCGATGGCATGGAGGTGACGTGGCGGATCACGCCTGCCTCGTCCGGGTCGCACGTCTCGATCGAGCACCGGTTCGCCCGTCCGCTGCCCATCCCCCGTCTTGCCGCCACCCGCCGGGCCGACGACGTGATCCCGCTCGTCGTCGACCGCCTCGTCGTCCGCCCGATCGCCGGCCGAACGCTGCGCGCCGTGCGGGCCGCGGCGGAGTCGGTACGACCGGATCGAGCCGGGGCGAGCGCGCCTGGCCGTCCGCCGGCTGCACCTGGCGGGCCGGCAACCGCACCCGGGCGGCCCGCGACGACACCCGGCGGTCCCGCGACCACACCCAGCCAGCCCGCGGCTGCACCTGGCGGGCCGGCAACTGCACCCGGGCGGCCCGCGACCGCACCCGGCGGTCCCGCGACCGCGCCCGGCCGCATGGCGGCACGGGCTCGCAAGGCACCCGGCGGCAATTCGACGGGTCCCGTCCCGTGACGGGCACGGCGAGGTGGCGCGGCAGGCGCGTCGTCATCACCGGGATGGGCGTCGTCACCCCGGTCGGCATCGGCCGCGACGCGTTCTGGCAGGGCGTTCGCGCCGGCCGGTCGCCGGCCCGGCGCCTCGACCGGTTCGATCCTGCGCAGTTCCGGTCGCGAGTCGCCGCGCAGGCCGACGATTTCGATCCCCTGGCGTTCATGGACGCACGAGCGGCGCGCCGCACCGACCGTTTCAGCCAGTTCTCGATCGCGGCCGGACGGATGGCACTCGTCGATGCCGGCCTCGCGACGGAGGCCGGGGCCGCGCAAGACGCAGCCGCGCATGCCGGGATCTACGTGGGAAGCGCGCTCGGCGGCATCGCCTACGCCGAGCAGCAGCACGAGCGGTTCCTGGCGAGTGGGATCCGGTCCGTCGCTCCGAACCTCGCGCTCGCCGTGTTCGGAGGCGCCGGGCCGGCGAACCTCGGCATCTCGCTCGGGATCCGCGGCCCGATCGTCTCGAACGCGAACTCGTGCGCCTCGGGCGCGGTCGCGGTCGGCGAGGCCGCGCGCGCGATCCGGGACGGGGACCTCGACGTCGCGCTCGCCGGCGGCGTGGAGACGCCCCTGAGCCCCCTCGCGTTCGGCGCGTTCGACGTCATCCACGCGCTGTCGTCGCGCTGGAACGACGAACCGGAGCGAGCAATGCGGCCGTTCGATGCGGAGCGGGACGGCTTCGTCATGGGCGAGGGCGCGGCGCTGTTCGTCCTCGAGGAGCTGGGGTCAGCGCGGCGCCGCGGGGCCCGCGAGCACGCCGAGGTGCTCGGGTACGGAGCGAGCTCCGACGGCTACCACATGGTGCAGCCGCGCCCGGATGGCACCGAGGCGGCGCGGGCGGTCGGCGACGCGCTCCGGGCGGCCGGAGTCGCGCCGCCCGAGATCGACTACGTGAACGCGCACGCCACCTCGACGCCGCTCGGCGACGCGGCGGAGGCCCTCGCGCTGTCGCTGGCACTCGGCGAGCAGGCCGAGCACGTGGCCGTCAGCGCCACGAAGGCGCTCTACGGTCATCCGCTCGGCGCGTCCGGCGCCATCGAGGTCGCGATCTGCGCTCTCGCCATGCAGGACGGGTGGGCGCCGCCGACCGTCAACCTGGTGGCAACGGAGGCGGGGATCGAGGAGCGACTTCCCGGCCTCAGTCGCGAGCCGCGGGTGGGGCCGATGCGACGCGTGCTGTCGACGTCGTTCGGCTTCGGTGGCCTGAACGCGGCACTGGTGCTGGGCGACGGGAGCTGACGACGGGTGCGCGCGGCGCGGCGTGCCCGTTGTCCCGGCGTCGGCCGCGAAGTCGTCCGATGTCTGGGACGACTTCGCCGAGTGCCGCTCCGGAACTGGGCGGTCGGGAGCCTCCGCACCTCTTCGTCGGCCAACGCCCGGGAAGGCGTCCCGGGCGGCGTCGTGTGTGTCGCCGCCGCTCTGCCATGTCGAGCGCCTCGAGCGCCGTCTCCGCCGGGCGGTACACCGTGCGATGGCCCGTCATCCAGCCACCTCCTCCGCCCCCACGTCCCCCGCGCCCCCGCTGGATGCCTCGAAGCGACCACCGTCGCGCGGGGAGTCGCCGCCCGCGGTCGCGGTCCGTCCGTTCCCCCCACGGCGCCGGTCGGGCCTCGTCGCACCGCCGCGCCTGGACCCATCCTCGCCGCGCCTGGCCAGCACGGCCCGGTACACGTGCTCGTACGCCTCCGTCATCCTGGCCGCCGAGAACCGCGGCACGGTCCGGCGCCTGATGTCCTCCCGGTTCAGCTGTGGGACCCGCCGGACCGCGAGCTCGCCCTCGGTGACGTCGTCAACGAGGAAGCCCGTGATCCCGTGCTCGACGATCTCGGTCAGCGCGCCGGCACGGCGCGCGATGACCGGCGTCCCGGTCGCCATCGACTCGATCGCCACCAGCCCGAACGGCTCGGGCCACGCGCCCAGCATGACCGTGGCGAGCGCGGCGGCGTACAGGGCATCGCGCTCGGGCTGGTCGAGCTCGCCCAGGAACTCGACCGTCCCGTCGTCGATCGCGGGCTGCACCATCCTGTCGAACAGCTCGCGCTCCTCCGGCGTGTTGACCTTCGCGGCGACCCGCAACTGGCAGTGCGTGCGGCGCGCCAGCTCGATCGCGTCGTCGATGCCCTTCTCGCCCGCGACCCTGCCGACGAACGCGAGATACGAGCCGGTCTGGGAGCGGCCGGGCTCGCGACCGAGGGGCAGTCCGTGGTGGATCGTTCCGACCCAGTTCGCTTCCGGGAACCACCGGCGCTGGCTCGCGCTGATCGCGACGAGGGGGATCTCGCTGAACGCGTCGATGAGGTCGGGCATGCCGAAGGCATCCAGCCGCCCGTGCAGCGTCGTGACGACCGGTGTCGGGCACTCCCGGGCGAACAGGAAGCCGAGCTGCTCGACGTGGGAATGGAAGACGTCGAACCGCTCGTGCTGCGCCCAGGCCTCTCCGAGGGTGATGTTGACGTAGGCCGAGGCATCGCCCTCGTACCCCTGCGCCCAGAGGCTCCGCTCCACCGTGGGGACGATCTCGGCCTCGATCGTCGAGTCACCCGGACCGAAGAGGGTCACGTCGTGGCCCTGCCTCTGCAGTTCGTCGATGAGCGCGGCGATGACCCGCTCCGTCCCGGCATAGCTGGGCGGCGGGACGGGCAGGACGGGGGGCGCAACCATCCCGATCCGCAGGCGTCGTTCCATGGCACAAAGTCAACGCCGATGGAAGGGCCGCCGCCACTGCCGTCGCCGCCTCTCGACTTGCGTTGCGGCTGCAGTCCGCGTCGACGGTCGGGACAGTGTGGATAACGACCCCGTCGTGCAACCAGACTGAAACCGTCGCGTTATGTGATCGGGTTCATCGACGCTCTACCCTTTGCTGCAATCGGGTAGCCGCGCGGCCCGTCCTGGCGTCGCTCGGCGCGGGCAACAGGTAATGGCCCGGGCAGCGCCCGGACCCGGAGGTCGAGGATGGACATGATCGCCACCCGACCCGCCGTGCGCGTCCGGGTCGCCGCGGCGGACGCACGCCAGGAAATCCGCGAGGCGCTGTACGACCTCGTCTCCGATTCGCTCGGCGCCGGCGGACCCGACGGCCTTTCGCCGTTCGAGCGCGAGCTCCTCTCCGACGGTCTCGACCGTGCCGTGCAGGCAGCCACGCTCCGCGCCGTCGAGACGCTGAACGAGGAACTCGACGAGCTGCTGCGTGTCTCGCCTCGACCGCTCCTCTCGAAGGTCGAGCGGCTGCGCGATCTCGTCGACTACGGGTTCGACTGAGCCCGGCGCGCGTCGCGGTTCCGCCGACCGGCGACGATCGGAGACGCGAACCGGTGCGCGGCGATCGAGACCGCCTCGAGGCCGACGCCGAGGAAGCGCCGGATCAGGTCGACACCGTGGCATCCGTGGGCGACGGAGACGGTGGCGTCGCGGACGGTCCCGGGCCGGCCCGACGACGCGATCGCGAGCTGGGCGGCGAGCAGCGGTTGGAACTGGTACTGCTCCGCGACCTGGATGGGCGCCCCTGCCGCTGCGAGGTCGTCGAGCGCCTCGAAACCGTCGAGGGTCGTAATGACGCGCCCGCCGCCCGCAGGCACACTCGGCGACGCGACCGCCGACGCGGGGCCGGAGAGGCGGAGGGCGGCATGCCTCGAGGCGGGCTGCCCGGTCACGCGGCGCGCTGCCGCCGACGCAGCCCGGAAACAGCCTACGACCCGCACCGGCGATCCGGTACAGTCGACCCATGCCGCGAGCCGGCGATCCCGCGTCCCAGCGTCGCCTCGTCGCCGTGACGATCGCGAGCGCCCTGCTCGCGATCTCGTGCGCGTCGACGGCCACCCCATCGCCCGCGCGCCCCGCCGCGTCCGGCGTCAGGTCGAACCCGGCGGCGACCAGCGCCACGGCCGTCGTCACCCCGACCCCGGTGCCGAGCCTCGCCCCGCCCTCGCCCGTGTCGTGGAACGACTGCGGCGGCGGGTTCCAGTGCGGGATCGTGGACGTGCCCAGGGATTACGCCGACCCGGCGGGGCCCACCGTCAGGCTCGCGCTCATCCGCCTCCCGGCGACGGACCCGGCCCACCGGATCGGA
>JAKAAV010000101.1 GCA_021802185.1 Chloroflexota bacterium
CGCTCCCGGCGCGGATCGCGTTCCGCCCGGCGGCCTCGCCTCGTCCTCCCGCGCCCCCGTCCCGGCGTCTCTCATCGTCCCGCCAGCCTCGCTCAGGCCCGCATCGCGAGCGCATCGCTGGCGCGCCAGCCGTGATCCAGCGTCGCGGTGAACGCCTCGATCCCCGCTGCACGCGCCGCTGCTGCGCGCTCCCCCGCCGCGTCACCCATCGCGACCAGCTCGACGCCGTATCCGGAACGGGCGAGCCGGCGCAGGACCGGCAGGAACGCGGCGGGGTCGCGCCCCGTGATCGCGACGATCGTCGCGTCCGGGCCGATGCGCCGTGGCAGCGACGCGAGGAGGCGCTCGTACGGCTGGGAGGCCCCGGGGCCGATGCGCGCGAGGATGTCGGCGATCCGGCCGAGCTGATCCGGGCCCCCGGCGGGGGCCACCCATGCGACCGGTCGGACGGTCCCGGTGAAGGCCGCGGCCGCGAGCCCGCACTCGGCGCCCTCGGCGAGCGCCCGCCGCGCGAGCGACGCCGCCGCCACGCAGAGTCCCTCGAGCAGGTCCTCGTCGTACGTCATCAGCCAGTGCGGGCCGTCCACGGTCTGCCCGTCGAGCGCGATCACGAGCGTGCGCTGTCGGGACGGATCGAAGCGCTTCACGACGGTCTCGCCGGTCCGGGCGGTGGCCTTCCAGTGCACGTGCCGGAGCGGGTCACCGGGCTGGTACGGGCGCACGCCCGCGAACAGGGCCGGATCGCGGAACAGGCTCCGCGGGGCCCGCCGCTCGCCGAGCGTCGCCCGCTCCTCGACCCGCTCGAGGGCCGCCACCGTCCGCGGGCGGACGACGAGCTCGTCGCGGAGTGTCCGCTCCTCCTCGGCGGTCTCGCGCGCGAACAGGTCCGCGACCCGCAGCCGCACGGCCCCGAACCGGAACACGCCACGCCGGTCCGCCACGATCCGGAGGTGGCGCACGACGCGCTCGTACCACGCCAGTGACCACGTGTTGTCGAGAAGGGCGAGCCCGGGCCGATCCGACCGCAAGAGGGTCCGGCCGCGCACGGACAGGTCGTCGGGAACGAAGTCGTCTGCGTGGAGCCAGGGCAGCGGCAGGAGCTTGCCGTTCCAGACCGTGACGTCGAGCCCGACCTCGTCGCCCCAGACCGCCCGGTCGCGGGCGAGCCGCCGCTCGTACGTCACGCCGCGCAGCCCGTACCGCGCCCAGAGGCCACGCAGGAGCGCGGCGAGGAGGACGAGCACGCCGACGAGGATCAGGGGCGGCGTCCCGGAGATCGCGCCGAGCCCCGCGAGCGCGACGCCGAGCCACGCCGAGACGTTCATGGCGTGGCCTCACCAGGCCGGGCCGAGATTCCCCACGCTCGCCGGATGTCACGCCCTGGGGCACGCGCCGCCGTCACGGCGTTCACCCCCGCTCGAGCGGCACCGGGACCGAGCCGAGGACCTGCTCGACGATGCGGTCGACGGAGGCGCCCCGAAGCTGCCGGTCGACGTCGAGCAGGAGCCGGTGCGCGAGCACGTACGGCGCGACGGTCTGCACGTCGTCGGGGAGCGCGAACGCGCGGCCCGCGAGCAGCGCCCACGCCTGCGCAGCCCGGTAGAGCGCGACGCTCGCCCGCGGGCTCGCCCCGAGCTGCACGTCGGGGTGCCGGCGCGTGGCGCGCGCGAGCGCGACGAGGTAGCGCTCGACCTCATCGGACACGGTGACTGCCCGTGCCGCGACGCGGAGCGCGGCGATCTCGCCCGCCCCGACGACCGGCCGCACGCGCTCGATCGGGTCCCCCGGCACGCGGTACCGCCGCGCGATCGATCGCTCGCCGGCCTCGTCGGGATAGCCGAGCCGGATCCGGACGAGGAACCGGTCGAGCTGGGCCTCGGGAAGCGCGAACGTGCCCTCGAGCTCGATCGGGTTCTGCGTCGCGAGCACGAGGAACGGGTCGGGCAGCGGTCTCGTCAGTCCCTCGATCGACACCTGGCGCTCCTGCATCGCCTCGAGCAGCGCGGACTGCGTGCGCGGCGTCGCCCGGTTGATCTCGTCGACGAGCAGGACGTTCGTGAACACCGGTCCCGGGACGAAGCGAAGCGATCCTGCGTCGAGGATCGACGAGCCCGTGACGTCCGTCGGGAGCAGGTCGGGCGTTCCCTGCACCCGGCCGAAGTCGAGGCCGAGCGCGCGCGCGAACGCGTGCGCGAGGAGCGTCTTCCCGACGCCCGGGACGTCCTCGATGAGCGCGTGGCCTTCGGCCAGGAGCGCGGTCGCGAGCAGGCGGAGCGGCAACTCCTCGCCGACCACCGCCTCGCCGACGGCATCGCGCAGGCGACCCCAGAAGTCGCCGGCGGGGCCGCGGCCCTCCCGCCCGGCCGCTTCACGGGCGTCCTCCGCGCCCGCATGACCCGCGGCGGCAGCATGGGGGGCGCCGACACCTTCCGGGACGCCGGCGGCGGCCGGATCGGGGTGAGCGTGCGCCGCCTCGGCCGGGTTCGCCTCGCGCATCTCGCGCATGCGGTCTCCATTCAGCTCAGTGGACAGGCGATCGCGGGGAATGGTAGCCACGATCCGGGCGTGGATCGCGGCGGAGTCGCCGGTGGCCGGGACGCGGATGACGGGCAACCCCTCGCGAGATCCTCACCGCCGACGCACGGCGCGCCGGCACGCCGCCCGCCGTGCCGAACGACCCATGCCATCTGGCAGGGTCCGCCGGTCCATTGCCCTATGATGCGCGTGCTCGTCCGCCGCACGTCCGAGTCCGCGCCATCGCTCGGATCGGCCGGATTCGACCCCGGTCCCGGGCCGGCGCTCGCACAAGGAGTCGACCCCTTGGCTCAGATGTCGCTCTACCTGTTCACCGGCGGCGCCCTCGCACTGGCGTTCGCCTTCGTGTTCCACGTCGCGCACACGGCGATGCTCGCGGCAGGCAGACGAACCCTCGCGGTGCTCGTCCCGGCCCAGCAGTTCGCCGGTGCCGGAGCGGGCGTCGGGACGGTCGACCTGGGCGACCGGACGGGTCCGACGACACGGCCGCGCGCGACGGACAGGAAGCACCAGCGCGGCTCGCAGGTGGCTCGCGCGCGCGCCGTCACGGGCGCGAGCCCTGACGAGGCAGGCGATCTCGACGTCGAGGACGCCGTGCCCACCACGCCCGTCGCCGGTCTCGCGCTCACCGGCGCGTGGGTCGCGTGGGCGCTCGTCGGGCTGTCGATGCTGCTGCGCGCGATCGTGGTCGGTCGCGGCCCGTGGGGCAACATGTACGAGTTCGCGGTGGCGTTCAGCTGGGGCATCACCACCGGCTACCTGTTCCTCCAGCGCCGCTACCCCATCCGGGCGATCGGCTTCCTGCCGGTCGGCGTCGCGCTGTTCCTGGCCGCCTACGCGGCCACGCTTCCCGCGAGCATCGAGCCGCTCGTGCCGGCGCTCGACAACGCGCCGCTCCTGACGGTGCATGTCGCGATGGCCATGATCAGCTACGGGATCTTCGCGACGAGCTTCGCCGCCGCCGTCGGATACCTGCTCCAGGGGACCGGCGATCGCTACGCCTGGCTCCCCTCGCACCGCGTGCTCGACGCCGTTGCGTATCGCGCCGTCATCATCGGCTTCCCGATCTTCGCGACCATGATCATCCTCGGCTCCTACTGGGCGTCGATCGCCTGGGGCAGCTACTGGAGCTGGGACCCGAAGGAGACGTCGGCCCTCGTCACGTGGCTGATCTACGCCGTGTACCTGCACGCGCGGAACCAGCGCGGATGGGCGGGACGGCCTGCCGCGCTCATCCTCGTGATCGGGTTCGGCGCGATCCTCTTCACGTTCTTCGGCAACCTCTACTTCTCGGGCCTGCACGCGTACAGCGGCCTCAACACCCCGACGACGATCCCGTAGGGCGGCGCCTGCGCGCCGAGGATCCGGGCGATGGGCTCGGCGTCCCTCGCCGCGCGCAACGCGTCGACCACCGCGGTGTCGTCGGCCGGCAGGTCGAGCAGCTGGCGCATCGCGAGGTGACGGACCGCGGGAGCGCCGGGATCGAGCAGCCACGGCCGCGGATCCTCCGCATTCCGTCGAGCCGCGCAGCCGTCTCGTTCCTCACCGCTCCCCGCGCAGTGCGTGCACGACGGCACGCTCGACTCGGTCCGGGTCGTCGACGTCCACGATCAGCGCGACGAGCGACTCGTCCCTGAGGCCGATCGCCACGCTCCTGCCCGGATCCCGCACGTCCCAGAACACGTCGCCGTCGCTCCCACGGTAGATCCCCGCCGTCCCCATCCCGAGGACGTGCGCGCCGGGCAGGCGCGTCCCGGTCGGACCGTTGTACGCCTCGTCCGGCCGGGTCTGGACCCACTGGACGTGCTCGAGCGGAAACTCGAACCGCCGGCGCATGGCGAACAGGCCGTCGAGGCCGCCGACCTCGACGATGAGCGTTCCCTGCCCGATGGCGATCCGGACCATCCCGCGCTCCGCCCAGCCCGCGAACCCGCTCCAGCCTGGCCGCGCCGGGCCATCGGGTCCGCTCCGCGCCCCGCCCAGCGCGCTGACGCAGCGACCCGACGAACCGCCACGCCGTTCTGTACGCTACCGCAGCCGCGCGGGGACACACATCCCGACGCGCCCGGACGGCGCCGCGCGAGGCTCGCACTTCCGGCCCCGGAGGCCCGCTGCGCCGTCTTCACCCGCCGGCTGACCGCCTCCGCGGCAGGACGCCATAATCCCACATCTTGGGTCTGGGTCCCCATCGACACCACTACATGTTGTGGTTTTGGGCTTGACACGCCGGGGGGCCGAGGTAGATTCGGCTCCTGCCGCCGGGCCCCGATCACCGCCCGGCCGCACGCCCAGCGAAGCCGTTCGACCCGGGAGGACCTGAACCGATGCCGCGCGCGATCGCCTCCGCCAGCACCACCAGCCGCGAGTCCAGGAGCGGGGGAACGCCTCGAGGCCTCACCTTCGAGCGTCGCTGGACGACGCCCGGCGTCCACCCCTACGACGAGGTGACCTGGGCCGTCCGCACGGCCAGCATCGGCAACGAGAGCGGCAAGGTCGTCTTCGAGCAGACCGACGTCGAGGTGCCCGAGGCGTGGAGCCAGCTGGCGACGAACGTCGTCGTCAGCAAGTACTTCCGGGGGCACGTCGGGACGCCCGAGCGGGAGCGGAGCGTCAGGCAGCTGATCAGCCGGGTGGTCGACACGATCTGCGGCTGGGCCGTGGCCGGCCGCTACTTCGCGACCGACGAGGATCTGGAGACGTTCCGGGCCGAGCTCACGCACCTGATCCTGCACCAGAAGATGTCGTTCAACTCGCCCGTGTGGTTCAACGTGGGCGTCGAGGAGCACCCGCAGTGCTCGGCGTGCTTCATCAACTCCGTGCAGGACTCCATGACCTCGATCATGGACCTTGCCAAGACGGAGGCGATGCTCTTCAAGTTCGGCTCCGGTGCCGGCTCGAACCTCTCCCCGATCCGGTCCGCGCGCGAGAAGATGGCGGGCGGGGGCATGGCGTCGGGCCCGGTCAGCTTCATGAAGGGCTACGACGCGTTCGCCGGCGTCATCAAGTCGGGCGGCAAGACGCGACGCGCCGCGAAGATGGTGATCCTCGACGCCGACCACCCCGACATCCTCGAGTTCGTCAACTGCAAGATGCTCGAGGAGAAGAAGGCCTGGGCGCTGATCGAGGCCGGCTACGACGCCTCGTTCACGGGCGAGGCATACGGCTCGGTGTTCTTCCAGAACGCGAACCACTCCGTCCGCGTCACCGACGACTTCATGCGAGCCGTCGAGCAGGACGGCCCGTGGACGACGCACTTCGTCACGACCGGCGAGCCGGCCGACACCTTCCGGGCGCGCGACATCCTGGACCAGATGGCGGAGGCGGCGTGGGTCTGCGGTGACCCCGGCATCCAGTACGACACGACGATCAACGACTGGAACCCCGTCTCGAACTCGGCCCGCCAGGTCGCCACCAACCCCTGCGTCACCGGCGACACCCTGGTGGCCACCGACGAAGGCTGGCAGACGATCGAGTCGCTGGTCGGACGAACCACGAGGGTCATCGGCGCGGACGGTCAGCCCCACGACGTCAGGAGTGTCTTTCCGACCGGGCGCAAGCCTGTCTTCGAGCTGAAGACCCGCGCCGGCTATCGCGTCAGGATCACCGCCGACCACAAGGTGACGACCGACCGCGGCGACGTTCCGGTGAAGGATCTCGCCGTCGGCGATCGAGTGCGCCTGGAGCGGCCAGGGTTCGGCAGGGAACGGGTGAGCACGAGGCTCGCCGAGGCCATCGGGCTGGCCGTCGGCGATGGCTGCCTGGCGTGGGTCGGTCCACACGAGCAGCCGATGGTCGTGTTGACGATGCATACGCAGGAGGCTCCGATCCTCGAGGCGGTCGCTGGCGAGGTGAACGCCCAGAAGCACCTGCGCAAGGCGGTCGGGTCGATCGGGCGGAACGACGACGTCCACGTGTCCGCGTCGGTCACGGGCGTGCGCCTGGCCTTCGCCTCGCGGCCGGTCGCCGAGCAGTTCATGCAGTACGCGGTCCTCGACGATGGTTCCGCGCTGAAGCGCTTCAAGCCTGCCGTGTACGGGCTGGATCGCGCGTCGATGGCCGCGCTCCTCCGTGGGTTGTTCACGGCCGACGGGACGGTGGTCGACAGCGGCGACAAGGGCCAGTATGTGGGGCTCGACTCCACGTCCCTCGAGCTCGTCGTCCAGGTCCAGCGGATGCTGCTGGCCTTCGGGGTCAAGTCGAAGATCTACGAGAACCGGCGCGGCAGCCGGTCCCTCTCAGCGCTCCTCCCGGACGGACGGGGCGGTATGAAGGAGTATCAGGTCAAGCAGACGCACTCGCTCAGGATCACGCGTGCGTCGCGGACCGTGTTCGAGCGCGAGATCGGGTTCATGGTCGAAAGCCCGAAGGCACTCGCACTCGCGGCGCTGAACATGCGCGTCGGAACATACCGCGACGACATGAGCGACGAGGTGGCGTCGATCACACCGCTCGGCACGGAATTCGTGTTCGACCTGACCGAACGGGCGACCGATCATTTCGTGGCGAACGGTCTCGTCGTCCACAATTGCAGCGAGTTCTCGTTCATCAACGACACGAGCTGCAACCTCGCCTCGCTGAACCTCATGAAGTTCGTCCGCGAGGACGGCGAGTTCGACGTCGACGCGTACCGCTACGCGTGCCGCGTGACGATCACGGCGCAGGAGATCCTCGTCGACTACGCGAGCTATCCGACGCCCAGGATCGAGGAGAACTCCCACCGCTTCCGGCCGCTCGGACTCGGGTACGCGAACCTCGGCGCGCTGCTCATGAGCCGCGGTCTCGCGTACGACTCGCCGGAGGGCCAGGCCTTCGCGGCCGCCCTGACCTCGATCATGACCGCCGAGGCGTACCGCCAGTCGGCCGTCATCGCGCGCGACCACGGTGGCCCGTTCGTCGAGTACGAGAAGAACCGCGAGCCGTTCCTGCGGGTCATCCGCAAGCACCGCGACGCGGCGCAGCACATCGCGACCGACGCCGTCCCGGCCGACGTGCAGGCGGTGGCGCGAGATCTGTGGGACGAGACGCTCGCGCTCGGGGAGGCCCACGGCTACCGGAACGCGCAGGTCACGCTCCTCGCGCCCACGGGCACCATCGCGTTCATGATGGACTGCGACAC
>JAKAAV010000102.1 GCA_021802185.1 Chloroflexota bacterium
GGCGCGAGATCGCCTTCCGGACGTCGACATGGGCGCTGCGCGACTGGCTCCGGCTGCGGCACCCCGAGCTGCATCCGGGTGATGACAGGGTCGCCGAGGAGGACCGGTTCACGGAGGCGTAGACCCCGCCTTGGGCGGAGTTGACGCACCGCCGTATCGTCCGCGGGCGAGGCGTCGGCCAGGTCCGGCGGGCCGGACGTCCGGAAAGGTCCGGCGGGCCGGACGTCCGGAGCCGGTGAGTCCGGCGCCGCGCGTGCGGATCGGTTCGCAGGGGAGGGCGGAGGATGACCGTCGCAGTTGCCGGGGGCACCGGATTCGTCGGGGGCGCGATCGCGCGCGAGCTCGTCCGGCGCGGCGAGCACGTCGTCGTGCTGACGCACCGGCTCCGCGCCGGTCGGTCGCCGGTTCCGGCTGGTGCGGATGTCCGCCAGGCCGATGCGAACGGGCCGGCCGATCGGCTGGACGCTGCGCTGGCCGGCGTCGACGCCCTGGTCATCGCGCTCGCCTTCCCCAACGCGCCGATGGAGGACCCGTCGCGTGGCTGGACGTACGAGCGCGTGGACGCCGGCGGGACCGAGGCGCTGATGGCGGCGGCTCGACGCGCCGGGGTCGGTCGAGTCGTCTACATGTCCGGGGCCGGCGCGGCGGCGGACGCGCCCCGGCAATGGTTCCGGGCGAAGTGGCGGGCCGAGCAGGCCGTCCGCTCGAGCGGGATCACCTGCACCATCATCCGGCCGACGTGGATCTACGGCCCGGGCGACGTGTCCCTGAACCGCTTCCTCGGGTTCGCGCGGTGGCTGCCCTTCGTGCCGCTGACCGGGTCTGGCCGGCAGCAGCTGGCACCGGTCTTCATCGACGATGTCGCGCGCCTGGCCGCCGACTCGCTGACGGATCCGGCGGCGGCGGACCAGACGTTCGAGCTCGGCGGCCCGGAGACGTTCACGATGCGGCAGATCGTCGGGATCGCGCTGGAGGTCGAGGGGAAGCGCCGTCTCGTGCTGCCCGCGCCGGCGTTCGCGCTGCGGCTCGCCGCGCACGTGCTCCAGCACCTGCCGGGCCGGGTGCTGACGCCCGATGGGGTCGATTTCGTGAACCAGCCCGCGGTGGTGGATGCTGCGCCGCTCCTCGCGGCGATGCCGCGCCGCCTCACGCCGCTCCGCGAGGGGCTGGCGACGTACCTGGGGAAGCCGCGAGTCGGCTGATCAGGATATCGACCGCAAGGCACCCACGAGCGCGAACGCGAACGGGGTACGGGCCGCGCTGATCCGACAGCGGCCGCAGGTGGCGCCTGGAGTCACCACCTACCGGGACTCTTGGCTTGTCGAGGGTGTGACGAAAGTGCTATATCCGGGGTACCGACGCGCTGGGCTCGCAAGAGGCGTCGTTCATCCAGTGGACGGCGCCCCGACGGCGCCGCACCAAGCCTTGGAGGAGGGGCTCATGTTCCTGTCTCTCCGTCTGGCGCGCCGACCGCGTCAGACGCGAGCCCTCACGGCAGCGGCCGCATCGGCCGTGCTGCTGGCCGCGCTCGTCCCCGTCGCCGCAGCGGCACGACCCGCCTCGTCTCACACGCAGACGATCCAACTGCAGCGTGTCGGGACCACACGCATCGGCGTCGGCCACTCGACCCAGGGCGTCGGCACGTACTCGGCATCGACGGAGATACCGAACACAGACGTCCTGGAGCGAACGGTCAAGTCGGCAGCCTCCGGCTCGACCGCGACCGTCACCGCACCGAGCCCGGCCTCGAATCCCATCGTTTCGGGCAACGCAGGCTTCTCCGGGTTCAATGGGCTGAGCCACTACGACTCGCGCAACGCGAGCAGCGGCAATCAGTTCAGCCTCGAGCCGCCGGACCAGGGGCTCTGCGTCGGCAACGGGTACGTCGTCGAGACGATCAACGACGTGATGGCCGTCTACGACACGTCCGGCAACGTGCTCGCGGTTCCGACCGCGCTCAACGCCTTCTACGACTATCCGTACGCCATCGACCGTGCCGACAGCCCGCTGGTGTTCGGCCCGTTCGTGACCGACCCGAAGTGCCTGTACGACGCGGCCACGAACCGGTTCTTCATGACGGTCCTGACGCTCGACACCAACAGCGCGACCGGCGCGTTCACCGGCTCGACGCACGTTGACCTCGCCGTCAGCCAGTCGGGCGACCCGACCGCCGCCTGGACGATCTTCTCGTTCTCTACCACCAACGACGGGACGAATGGGACGCCATCCGACCAGGGTTGCCCGTGCCTCGGCGACCAGCCGCTCCTCGGCGCGGACGCGAACGGCATCTTCGTCTCCACGAACGAGTTCCCGCTATTTGCCCCCGGGTTCAACGGCACCCAGCTCTACGGCATCTCGAAGTCGCTCCTCGCGGGGGCCGCGACCGGGACGACCGGGACGCTGCCGGTCGTCTGGTATGACAACGTCGGCCTGCTGGCCACGCCGGACACCGGTGGCATGTGGTACTCCCTGCAGCCCGCGACGTCGCCGGGCGACGCGACGTCTCCCGGCCAGTGGGACACGAGCCACGGTGGAACCGAGTACTTCCTGAGCGCGCTCGACTTCTTCGCGCAGGGCGACCACCGGATCGCTGCGTGGGCCCTGACGAACACGAGCTCGCTGAATACGGCGAAACCCGACCTGATGCTGCATGCGCCCGCGGAGCTCTCGAGCGAGGCGTACGTCGGTCCGCTGTCGTTCGGCGTCAACCAGCCCGGCGGCCCGCGGCCCCTCGCCACGTACCTCGCGACGGGGCACGGCGCACCCGTGCAGCTCGAGCAGCTCAACGCGAACGATGACCGGATGAACCAGGTCGTGCTCGCGAACGGTCAGCTCTGGGCCGGTCTCAACACGGGTACCGGTAACCCCGGCCACTCCGCGATCGCGTACTTCGTCGTGCATACGGCGTGGAACGGGTCCGCGTTCGCGCCAAGCATCACCGGCCAGTCGTACGTCGCGGTCAACGGTGGGAGCGTCCTGTTCCCGTCGATCGGTGTCAACGCCGACGGCAAGGCCACGATGGCCTTCACCGTTGTCGGCCAGAGCCTGTATCCGAGCGTCGGGTACGCGAACGTGACCTCGTCGGGCGCGGGCGCGATCCACGTCGCGGCCTTGGGGGTCGGACCGGAAGATGGCTTCACCGGCTACCCGGTGTACGGCGGCAACGGGATCGCACGCTGGGGCGACTACTCGGCAGCCGTCGCCGATGGCGACGGAAACGTGTGGTTCGCCGGCGAGTACATCCCCGGCGGCACGCGCACGCTGCTTGCCAACTGGGGCACGTTCGTCGGACGGGTCACGCCGTGATCATAGGGATCTGACACCGGCCACAGAATCAGACGAGGCCCCGGCACCGTCCGGGGCCTCGGCACATCTACGCCTGGCATGGGCAGCAGGCGACCGCAGGCCTGGCATGGGTGGTCCGTGTAGCCGTCGCCGGCGGAGCTGTATGGTGTCCGCAATGAGCCTGCAAGAGATCGCGCATTCGTCGCGGTCCGCGTGTCGGCTTCGTTACGGGACGCTCGGCACGGCGTCTTTCGGATCGGGCGGCAATCGTGCGACGCCCGGTCGGGCTTCGTGGAGGAGGAGATGAGCGTGCGCCTCATTCGTGTCGTGGCGGCCTCGGCGGCCGTACTCGCCCTGTTGCTGTCGACCATGGGCATCGCCGCCACCGCGGCCGCCGGCGACACCCTCGTCACCGTCGGCAGTCCGTCGACCCCGTTCCCCCAGAACAAGCAGAACGAGCCCGGCGTGGCCGTGGACCCGGCGAATCCGTTGATCGCGGTCGCGGGATCCAACGACGAGATCGACCTGGGGCCGTGCAGCGGCAGTTCCTGCCCGTTCACACCCGGCGTTGGCGTCTCCGGCGTCTACTTCTCGTTCGATGGCGGGACGAGCTGGACGCAGCCGACGTACATAGGCTACAGCGACCGGAGCGGCACGCCGACCGCAAGCGGGCCGATCGGAACGCTGCCCAACTACTACGAGGCTGGCCTCGTCAGTGGCGGCGATCCGGAGCTCGCGTTCGGGCCGCAGCCCGACGGCCAGGGCGGCTTCACGTACGCGAACGGTGCCCGGCTCTACTACGCGAACCTCGTCTCGAACTTCCCCGGCAAGCAGGCGTTCAAGGGGTTCGAGGCGGTCGCGGTGTCCTACGCCGACAACCTGAAGGGGGCCGCGGCGGGCGAGAAGTCGGCGTGGTCAGCGCCGGTGATCGAGAGCGCGCAGAACTCGGCGGTGTTCAACGACAAGGACTCGATCGCAGTGGACAACGCCAGCTCGAGCCCCTACTTCGGGCACGTCTACGTCTGCAACGTGGCGTTCCGGGGCGAGGAGATCAGCCCGAACGCGGTCCCCGAGCCCGTGATCGTCGGCACCTCCACGAACGGCGGCCAGTCGTACACGACCCGGCA
The DNA here is from genome assembly GCA_021802185.1 of Chloroflexota bacterium. Lineage (GTDB taxonomy): Bacteria > Chloroflexota > Limnocylindria > Limnocylindrales > CSP1-4 > JAJYNJ01. The sequence continues at coordinate 4,413 of JAKAAV010000102.1, forward strand.
GGTGAGCGCTGCGACCAACAACGGCCAGACCGGCGGACGGCAGGGCTGCGCGCTGGCCACCGACAGCCACGGCACCGTCTACCTCGTCTACTCCGGATATAGCAAGCAACTGAACAGCGGCGTCTTCTACGAGCAGCGCTCGTTCAACGGCGGCACCACCTTCACCCGGCCGCAGGTCGTCGCCGTGGTCGGCACCATCGGCCAGTTCGATGCGGTGCAGGGCCGGCTCACGATCGACGGCGTCGCCGGTTCCCGCACGGACGTCTTCCCAAGCCTGTCGGTCGCGAATGGCGCGCCCACCGGAGCCGACGCGACGAACGAGGTCGTGCTGGGGTGGGCCGACGCCCGTGCCGGCCTGAACCAGGAGCAGGCGTACATCGAAACCTCGACCAACGGCGGCGCGAGCTTCTCGTCGCCCGTCGCGGCCTCCGACCTGAGCGAGGGGCGTGCCAACCAGGCCGCCGTCTCGATCGCTCCAAATGGCAGCGAGATCTACCTGACCTACAACGCCTATCTCCAGGACTGGCAGTCGACCACGGCCGATCCGAGGATGATGAACGGCGTCGTCCGCGAGGCCGGCGTCGCGGCCGACGGGACGGTCGGCACGTTCACGACGGTCGTCACGGGGACGCAGGGCGACGCGCGCGCCTCGTCGGCAAACAACCTGATGACGGAGTTCCTCGGCGACTACAACGACGTGGCGGCCAGCGACTCAGGCGCCGTGGCGGTCTGGAACGACATGAGCCGTGGGACCGATTGCTCGGCGATCGACGCGTACCGGCAATCCCTCGTCGACGGCTCGCCGATTGCCAAGCCCGCTCCGTCGACCGACTGCCCGGCCACGTTCGGGAACAGCGACATCTACGGCGCAGCGGTGGCCCCGTAGTCCCTGCGCGGAGCAGCGACCGCTGTCGGAGGACGGGACCGCCCGCATCGGAAGACAGCCCGGATCGTTTCTTCAAGTCGGGGGTCAAGAAGAAGGGGGCCCGGTCGTGAGACCGGGCCCTTTTCGGATTCACTGGCACTCCGAGGTGCCGCGTCTGCTGCCTCACGAAGCCGTAAACGGTTCACGAAGACGTAAAACGGCGGCATGCGCGACTTCGGCTGTTCCGGAATGGACCCTGCGTGGCGCCGGGCTGCACCGTCTTCTGTCACGCACACGCCGGACCCGGGCAGGCCGCCTGATCGTCGGCGCCCTCCTCCGGGGGAGTAGCTCGCACGAGTAGTGGCACGACCGCCGGTACGGGTGGTGAAGTTGCCCTCCAGCGCTCGGAAGGAACGCAGAGGAGGGGACATGCGCAGGCTGGTTGCGCTCGCCACGAGCGTCGTGTTTGCCGCGTCGATGGCCGGGGGAGCCGTCGCGGCTCCGCTGTCGACGGTCGCCCACGCGCCGCGCATCTCGCTGCCCACGCCGAAGACCGGCAACGGCCACGGGGACGGACACAGCCACGGCGGCCACGGTGGGGGCGGCGGCTACGGCTGGGCGTCGTCGAACTGGTCGGGATACGCCGTCACCGGGAGCGGTTTCACGAGCGTCACGGGGTCGTGGACCGTCCCGAGCGTCTCGCCGAGCAGGGGCAACACGTATTCCGCGTCGTGGGTCGGCATCGACGGCTTCAACAACAGCTCGCTGATCCAGACGGGCACGGGCCAGGACTACGTGTCGGGCCGCGCGACCTACTACGCGTGGTGGGAGATCCTGCCCGCGGCCGAGACGCAGATCTCGATGACGGTCGCAGCCGGCGACCAGATGACCGCCTCGATCGTCGAGGGCTCCGGTGGCCAGTGGACGATCAAGATCTCGGACACGACGCAGCACGAGTCGTTCAGCACGACGCAGTCGTACAGCGGGCCCGGCACGTCGGCCGAGTGGATCGAGGAGGCGCCGACCGTCGGCGGACGCATCGCGACGCTCGCGAACTACGGTGCGACGACCTTCGATCCGGGCACGGTCAACGGCGGCAACCCGGGCCTCACGATCAGCGACGGCGGCGTGATGATCCAGAACCGCGTCCAGGTGTCGACGCCGTCGACCCCGGACCGCGACACTGACGGGTTCAACATGGCGTACGGCTCGACGGCTCCCTCGCCGCCGGGATCCTGACGAACCGCCGGGCCTGCCCCCCAGCGCGAAGAGCCGCGCGACCAGCCGCAGGTCCCCCACGGAAGCGCCCCGACTCCCGCCGTGCAGAGCGGCGTGATCCCGCGTGATCAGCCTCAGAAGTGCGCAGCGCCTGTGTCCCGCCGAGCAGTCCGAACTTCCAGCGCTGATCGCGGCCGATCTGCCCTTCGAGCTGCTCGGCTTCACCCCCGCGAGCGTGCAGCCAGAGCGCTGCAGCTCAATCAGCCGATTCCGTGCTGTCACGTGCTCGGATGCGCCCGTCGGGCGCTGGAAGTTCGGAATAGTCGCCGGGGCGCTGGTATCGGTGGCGACGGGGCAAACGACCGCCGGATATTCGCGGGCGCGCTCGTATGCGGGCGCAACGGGGTGCGGCGCGGGTGAGGGTGGAGCGGGATGGCCCGTGCGGGACGTGAGGACCGGCGCTCGAGCGGGAGTGGCGGTCGAAACCACGCGCGCCTCGAACCTGACCAGGGCGGATTCGCCTCGAAACGCGACGAGCGGCGTCGCCGGACCCGCGGGCGTCCACCTTGCAGCGCCCCGGCGAATATTCCGCAGGACGACGAAGCTCGGCACGGGAAGACGAGTATTCCGCAGGAGGACGAAACGAAGATCCGCCGGGAAGACGAAACGAAGACCCGAGCCCGCGAAGACGAAGACCCGGGCCGCAGCCTCCTCGTCGGCGGCGCCCCGTAGCTGGCCTTGCGCTCCCGCGTTCCCAGGGGCGGGCCGGGCCAGACCCAGGCCCACGGCTGGTGGCGGCCCCTTCGGCGCGTCCGGGATCTCGTCGCGCCTCCGGCCAATCGGGCGGCGCGTCTCGGGCCACGCGTCTTCGGCCGGCGCGTCTCGGGCCACGCGTCTTCGGGCGGCGCGTCTCCGGCCAATCGGGCGGCGCGTCTCGGGCCACGCGTCTTCGGGCGGCGCGTCTTCGGGCGCGCGTCTCGGGCCACGCGTCTTCGGGCCACGCGGCCGCTCCGTACTAGACTCGACCAGTCAGTCCGTCGGCTGCGGCACCCGTCGGCGCCGCGCAGTCGCGTCCCGGAGGTCCGATCGAGATGCC
>JAKAAV010000103.1 GCA_021802185.1 Chloroflexota bacterium
ATCATCAGGTCCTCCTGGTGGCGGCACTCGCCGCCTTCAATCGGAAGACGAGATCGGGGCCGGAATCGATACATCGAGCGCCAGGCCGGCCGCGGGCAGCTCGATCCAGAAGCGCGCCCCGCCGTCGGGGCCGTTGTCGACGCCGACCGACCCGTTGTGTGCGAGGGCGATCGCGCGCGCGATCGCCAGTCCGAGCCCGGTGCTTCCCGTCGACCGTCCCCTGGCCGGGTCCGACCGGTAGAAGCGGTCGAAGACGCGGCCGAGATCCTCCGGGGCGACGCCCGGACCGGTGTCGGCCGAAGTGCCTGCACTGCGGGTCGGGCGTCCTCCGGCGTCTGCGCCACCTCCGGCGGCCCCGTCCGGTCGATCCGGCGCAGCAGCGCTCCGACTCTCGCCACCACCTCGCGCGGCTCGAACGGCTTCACGACGTAGTCGTCCGCCCCGAGCTCCAGGCCGTCTGTCGCTCGCCTGTCGGCGAGCCTTCCGGCGCTCGCACCTGCGGGCCCCTGCGCTCACGTTCTGCGAGCGGCTTGATGCGAGAACGATCGGTCCCGGGTATGGAGCGACGGTGGACGGCGCGTGGAGGCTGGGCGGAGATTGCGGACAGTGCGGAGACGTCCCCGGCCCCGTTCGCGGGATGGGGAGTCGGGCGCGGCATGGTACGATCCCGAGGAAGAGACAGACCTGAGCCTCGACCTGCGCCAGGAGCGCCCCAGTCGCACGCAGCGACGCGGGCGCCCGCGCGTTCGGCCGCCGGTCCCGGCCGTTTCGACGAATCGGCCCGCTCGCGGGCGGGACGTTGCCCGCCCCGCAGGCCGCCCACGCGCCCGCGACGCGCGGTCCGGGACGCACAGGAGCACATCTCTTGACCTTCGAGAACCTCGGCCTCTCAGCCGACCTCCTGGACACCGTGGCCCGGGAGGGCTACGTCGAGGCCACGCCCGTCCAGGCTGCCGCCATCCCGCTCGTGCTCGCCGGCCGCGACGTCCTCGCCGCCGCGCAGACCGGGACCGGCAAGACCGCCGCCTTCGCCCTCCCCATCCTCGAGCGCCTTCGCCATCACGCCAGCACGTCCCCGTCGCCCGCGCGCCACCCCATCCGCGCGCTCGTCCTGACCCCGACGCGCGAGCTCGCCGTCCAGGTCGAGGAATCGTTCCGGACCTACGGGCGCAGCGTCCCGCTTCGGACGACCGTCGTGTACGGCGGCATGCCCATGGACCCGCAGACGCGCGCACTCTGGTCGGGCGTCGAGATCCTCGTCGCGACCCCCGGTCGCCTGCTGGATCACTTCGGGCAGGGCCGGCTCAACCTGGGGCAGGTCGAGGTGCTCGTGCTCGACGAGGCCGACCGGATGCTCGACATGGGGTTCATCCCCGACGTGCGCAGAATCGTCGCCATGCTTCCGGCCCGCCGCCAGACGCTGTTCTTCTCGGCGACGTTCTCCGACGACATCCGCCGGCTCGCGCGCGAGTTCCTGCGCGATCCGGCCACGGTCGAGGTCGCGCCACGCAACACGGTCGCCGACAACGTCACCGAGGTGCTGTACCCCGTCGACGCTGCGTGCAAGGCCGACCTGCTCGAGCACCTCGTGCGCCGCGATGGCATGTCACAGGTGCTCGTGTTCACGCGCACGAAGACCGCCGCCTCGCGACTGGCGTCGTATCTCGACCGGCGTGGCGTCGACGCCGTCGCCATCCACGGCGACCGGAGCCAGGCCGAACGGACGCGTGCACTCGACGAGTTCAAGCGCGGCGACGTGACCGTGCTCGTTGCCACCGACGTCGCCTCGCGGGGGCTCGACATCGAGGAGCTGCCGTACGTCGTGAACTACGAGCTGCCGTGGGAACCGCAGGACTACCTGCACCGGATCGGACGGACCGCGCGCGCGGGCGCCAGCGGTGTCGCGATCTCTCTCGTCACGCCCGACGAGGTGGACCAGCTGCGCGGCGTCCAGCGGATGCTGAAGCGCGCGATCCCGGTCCAGGTCGTCGACGAGTACCTGCCCGGTGGTCCGGCGGCGTCCGCCCGGCCAGTCCGGTCCGATCGGGGACGCATCGCCGCCGACTCGCGCTCGACCGGAGGTCGGCCGACGGCGCACGCGCGGCGCGAGACCGTCGGCCGCGGCAACCGGCAGTCGGAGGCGAGCCTGGCGGGCTGACCGAGCCGGCTGAAGCCGCTGGGCGCAGCTCGATCGCCGCGACCAGGAGGCGGATCGCCGAGACGAGGGAGTACAGGTCGCGGGAGGACGCATGCCGATCGAGTGGGACGCCGAGGGCCGCGTCCTCCATCTCCGCAACGACCGGATCAGCTGCCTCCTCCGGATCCAGGAGGACGGCTCGCTCGGACACCTGTACTTCGGGCGGTCGCTTGCGCCGGCCCGGTCGTACGCGCACCTCTCGGGGGGCGAGTTCCGGGGGTTCGGCAACCGTCTCGGGGAGCCCGGCCGGCTCGAGTACCCAGTGCCCGGCGGCGGCGACTACCGGGTCCCGGCGCTCGTGGTCGAGCAGCCGGACGGATCCGCGGCGCTGCGGCTCGAGTACGCGGGGCACGAGATCACGCGCGGCAAGCCGGAGATCCCCGGGCTTCCCGCCACCTATGTCGAAGCGGACGGCGAGGCTGACACGCTCGAGGTGACGCTCCGCGACGAGGTGGGCGGAGTCGAGGCGCACCTGCTGTATACGGTCTTCGCCGACCACGCCGCGATCGCGCGCAGCGCCCGGATCGTGAACCGCGGCGACGGCGTCGTGCGGGTCAGGACCGCGATGAGCGCCTCCCTCGACCTCGGGGACGCCGACTGGGTCATGGACCAGCTGAGCGGGACGTGGGCCCGTGAGCGGCATGTCGTCTCACGGCGCCTGGTGCCCGGCCGCCAGTCGATCTCCAGCCGCCGCGGCTCCTCCGGCCATGAGCACAACCCGTTCCTGCTGCTGCGTCGCACCTCCACGACGGAGGAGCACGGCGAGGCGCTCGGGTTCAGCCTCGTGTACTCGGGAAACTTCCTGGCCGAGGCCGAGGTGGATCCGTTCGGGTCTGCACGCGTCCGGATCGGCATCCATCCCGAGGAGTTCACCTGGACCCTCGAGCCGGGCGCGGAGTTCGCGACGCCCGAGGCCGTGCTCGTGTACTCGGACGCGGGAATCGGCGCGCTCAGCGACACATACCACCGGCTGTATCGCGAGCGGCTCGCGCGCGGGCCGTGGCGCGACCGCCCCCGGCCGGTGCTGCTCAACAGCTGGGAGGGCGCGTACTTCGACTTCGACGAGGAGCGGCTCGTGCAGATGGCGACCGCGGCGGCCGCGCTGGGCATCGAGCTCTTCGTGCTCGACGACGGCTGGTTCGGGCACCGCGACGCCGACACGAGCTCGCTCGGTGACTGGTTCGCGGACCGGCGCAAGCTTCCCGACGGCATCGCTGGCCTGGCGCGACGCGTCGAGGCCGCCGGGATCCGGTTCGGGCTGTGGATCGAGCCGGAGATGGTGAGCCGCGACAGCGACCTGTTCCGGGCCCACCCGGACTGGGCAGTCGGCGTGCCGGGCCGCCCGCGGACCGAGGGACGCAACCAGTACGTGCTCGACCTGTCGCGCCCCGACGTCGTCGAGCACCTCGACGCCGTGCTCTCGAAGGTGCTCTCCGGAGCGCCGGTCTCGTACGTGAAGTGGGACATGAACCGCGTGATCACCGAGCCGTACAGCGTCGCGCTGCCTCCGGAGCGGCAGGGCGAGTTCTTCCACCGCTACATCCTCGGCGTCTACGAGCTGTACCGGCGCCTCACGACGAGGTTCCCGGAGATCCTGTTCGAGTCGTGCGCGGGCGGCGGCGGGCGCTTCGATCCCGGCCTGCTCGCGTTCGCCCCGCAGGCGTGGACGAGCGACGACACCGACGCGGTCGAGCGCCTGCCGATCCAGTGGGGCACGTCAATCGCCTACCCGTTGAGCGCGATCGCGGCGCACGTCTCCGCGGTCCCGAACCACCAGGTCGGGCGCGTGACCCCGCTCTCTACGCGCGCGGCCGTGGCGTTCTTCGGCGTCTTCGGGTACGAGCTGGACCCCACCGCGCTGCCGGACGCCGAGCGGGACGAGGTGGCGCGGCAGGTGGGCTTCTACGTCGCGCACCGCGAGCTGTTCCAGCGCGGCCGGTTCGTGCGGCTCGTCGGCCCGTTCGATGGCGACGGCAACGAGACGGCGTGGATGGTCGTGTCGCCGGAGCGGCGTTCGGCGGTCGTCGGGCATTACCGCGTGCTGAACCGGCCGAGCCCGGGACCGGCGCGGCTCCGGCTCCGCGGCCTGGATCCGGCGATCACCTATGACGTAGCGGCCTGGCCGGCGTCCGACGACACCGTGGCGAGGCTGAACCGCGGGCCGAGGGGTGGCGACGAGCTGATGGCGGCCGGGCTCCTTCTCGACGCGACACGCGGCGAGGTGACGGCACGGGGCGACTTCCAGGCGCGGCTGTTCGTGCTCGAGGCGCGCTGACGGCAGGCGGTCCGGTGGCCCGAACCGGCCGCGACGCGAAGGGGCCGTCCGGCGGCACGAACCGTCCGGCGGCACCAAAGGGCCGGCCCCGCCGACGGGACCGGCCCCTCGGAGTGAGCTGCTGGGCGGGCGCGCCGGGCGGATCCGAACGATCGGGCGCGTCCGTCCGCATCGGTCAGCCCGGCAGGATCTCCGAGCCGAAAGCCTCGTTGATGACCCCGCGCGCGGAAGCGTAGAAGGCCGCGATCGCGGTCAGGAGCCCGACGTAGCCGCCGATCGCGGTAAGGCCGGTCCCGGCCGCCGCCTTCGTGAAGCCGCCGAGCGCGAGCAGCACGAATGTGATCCAGAGGAGCAGGAACACCACCATCACCGGTCGCGCGCCCTTGAGCGTCGCGATCCACATGTAGAACGTGAACACGCCCCACAAGAGCAGGTACCAGGCGACGATGTTTCCGGAGTCCTTGCCCTGGAACATGAACACGAAGGCGGCGAAGCTCCACCAGAAGCCGCCGTACGACGTGAAGGCAACGCCGCCGAAGGTGTTCCCGTTCCGGAACTCCCACCATCCGGCGATGAGCTGCCCGAGCCCGCCGTACGCCAGCGCGAGGCCCACCACGATCGCGAGCGAACTGCCGGTGGCGAGGCCCGAGTTGACCAGCGAGAGGATGAAGGTCGTCAGTGCGAACCCGGCGAGCCCGAGGGGCGCGGGGTTGGCGACGGCCGCCGGGACCATCGCCGCCGCCGCAGGAGCACCCTCCGGCTTCAGCGGCGAGGCTGGCTGCTGCGACTGGGCCTGAGTCACGCGAGACTCCTTTCCTCGGGCGGGCCCCCCGGCCCGCCAGCTGCCACGGACAACCGCGCTCACCAGGGGACCGGTACCCCGGTCCTCAGACGAGCTGATCCGCCTCGCTCGACTGCGCCTTGTCCCGGATCGTGTCGACGATCCCGGTATCGGCGAGTGTGGTGACGTCGCCGAGCGCGCGATGCTCGGCGATGTCGCGCAGGAGCCGCCGCATGATCTTGCCCGAGCGTGTCTTGGGCAATTCCGGCGTGAACATCACCATCTTCGGACGCGCGATGGCGCCGATCTTCGCGGCGACGTGCTCGCGGAGCTCCGCGGCCAGCGCGTCGTCGGGCTGGATGTGCGACTTGACGATGACGAACGCGGAGATCGCCTCGCCGGTCACCGGGTCGCTCCGGCCGACGACGGCCGCCTCGGCGACCGCGGGGTGGTCGACGAGCGCGGACTCGACCTCGATCGTGCTGATGCGGTGGCCTGACACCTTCATGACGTCGTCGACCCGGCCGAGCAGCCAGAAGTAGCCGTCGGCGTCGACCTTGCAGCCGTCGCCCGCGAAGTACATGCCCGGGAACCGGCGCCAGTACGTGCTCATGTACCGCTCCGGATCCTTGTAGATCCCGCGGAGCATGGCCGGCCATGGCTTCGTGAGCACCAGGTAGCCGCCGCCGGCCCCATCCGGCACGTCGTGCCCGTCGGCGTCGACGACCTTGGCCGCGACACCCGGGAACGGCCGGGTGGCGGACCCCGGTCGGAGGGTCGTCACGCCGGGGAGCGGCGTGATGAGGATCATCCCGGTCTCGGTCTGCCACCAGGTGTCGACGACCGGGCACCGGCTGCCGCCGATCGCGCGGTGGTACCACAGCCAGGCCTCGGGGTTGATCGGCTCGCCGACCGTCCCCAACAGCCGCAGCGACGACATGTCGTGCTTCGCCGGCCACGCGTCGCCCTGCTTCATGAACGCCCGGATGGCGGTCGGCGCGCAGTACAGGATCGAGACCTTGTACTTCTCGATGATCGACCACCACCGGTCTGGCTCGGGGTACTGCGGCGCGCCTTCGTACAGGATGCTCGTCGTCGCGTTCGAGAGCGGCCCGTACACGATGTAGGAGTGCCCGGTCACCCAGCCGATGTCGGCCGCGCACCAGTACACGTCGTCGGGCTTGATGTCGAAGATCGCGTGGTGCGTCGCGCTCACGCCGGTCAGGTATCCACCGGTCGTGTGCATGATGCCCTTGGGCTTCGCCGTCGTGCCAGACGTGTGGAGCAGGTACAGGAGGTGCTCCGAGTCGACGTGGACGGGCTCGCACTCGTCCGACTGGCGGTCGACGATGTCGTGCCACCAGTGGTCGCGGCCCTCCTGCATCGGCACGCCGTGCCCGGTCCGCTGGACGACCAGCATGTTCCGGATCGTCGGCGCGTTCGCCGCGGCCTCGTCGGCGGCCCCCTTCAGGTCGAGGACCTTGCCGTTGCGGTACCCGCCGTCCGCGGTGATGAGCGCGACTGCCTCCGAGTCGATCATGCGGCCCTGCAGCGCGTCCGCGCTGAACCCGCCGAACACGACGACGTGGGGGGCGCCGATCTTCGCGCAGGCCAGCATCGCGATCGGCAGCTCGGGGATCATCGGCATGTAGATGCCGACGCGGTCGCCCGTCCTGACGCCGAGCTCGAGCAGCGCGTTCGCGCACCTGTTGACCTCGCGCCGGAGGTCCGCGTACGTCAGGGTGCGCGTGTCGCCGGGCTCGCCCTCCCAGTGGTATGCGACCTTGGTGCCGAGCCCGTTCTCGACGTGGCGGTCGACGCAGTTGTACGCGACGTTCAACTCGCCGCCGATGAACCACTTCGCGTACGGCAGGTCCCATTCGAGGACCGCGTCCCATTTCCGGAACCACGTGAGGCGGTCGGCCTGCTCCGCCCAGAAGCCCTCGAAATCCTGGTCCGCGTGCGCGTACGCGTCGGCCTTCATGTTCGCGTTGGCCGCGAACTCGGGCGGCGGCGGGAACTCGCGCGCCTCGGAGAACAGGGCCTCGATCTCGGGCTGGACGTTCAGGCTCATGGCATACCTCCGGCATCGAGATAGCCACCGGGGCCGGTGCCACGGACAAGGACCCACAGGACGCTGGCCCCGACAGGCGCGACGCACCGAGCCTACAACCCCCTGTGGCGATGTCAACCCATGCGTATACGTTGAAATCTGAACACAACGTTCGAGGCGTGCGCCCATCGCCCTTGAATACACCCACCCCGTCGTTGCGACGGCCGAGCGGCGCCAGGACGGGACCTCCGG
>JAKAAV010000104.1 GCA_021802185.1 Chloroflexota bacterium
TCATCACGGGGCTCTCCGGGAGCGGCAAGTCGAGCCTCGCCTTCGACACCATCTATGCCGAGGGCCAGCGACGCTACGTCGAGTCCCTGTCCGCGTACGCGCGCCAGTTTCTCGGTCAGATGGAGAAGCCGGACGTCGACCAGATCGATGGCCTGAGCCCCGCGATCTCCATCGACCAGAAGGGCGCCGGCCGGAACCCGCGCTCGACGGTCGGCACGGTCACCGAGATCTACGACTACCTCCGGCTCCTGTTCGCCCGTGCCGGCCACCCGCACTGCCCCGTCTGCGGCCGCGAGATCGCCCGTCAGAGCGTGCCCCAGATCGTCGACCGCATCCTCGCGATGCCGGACGGGACGCGGCTGCTGATCCTCGGCCCGCTCGTCCGCGACCGGAAGACCGAGGGCGACCGCGTCTTCGAGGCCGCACGCAAGCAGGGCTTCGTGCGCGTCCGGGTCGACGGCGAGCTGCTCGACCTCGACGAGGTCCGGTCCCTCGACAAGTACAAGCGCCACACGATCGAGGTCGTCGTCGACCGGCTGATCGTCCGGCACGCGGACGAGGACGGCGTCGCGTACGGCACGGACCACCCGAACCCCGACCAGGGCCGTGTCGCCGATTCGGTGGAGACGGCGCTGCGCCTCGGCGAGGGCGTCATGGTCGTGGCGCCGGCGGACCCGGGGTCGTTCGAGGAGCAGCGCTTCAGCGAGCGCTACAGCTGCCCGTTCGACGGCACGATCCTCGAGGAGCTGGAGCCACGCAGCTTCTCGTTCAACTCGCCGCACGGCGCATGCCCCACGTGCACCGGCCTCGGCGTCCGCCTCGAGATCGACCCTGCACGGCTCATCCCGAACCGCGACCTGGCGCTCCGCGAGGGCGCGCTGCAGCCATGGACGCGGATGCCGATGGAGAACTCCTGGCAGCTGCGGATCATCGACGCGATCGCGGAGCGGCACGGGTTCCGGACCGACGTGCCGGTGCGGGACCTGTCGCGGGAGGCGCTCGATCTGCTGCTGCACGCCCCGCGGGGCGAGCGGGTCGTCGTGCGCTATCAGCACGACCGCGGCGAGAACTCGTACGAGGCCACGTTCGAGGGGCTCGTCCCGAACCTGGAGCGCCGGTATCGCGAGACCGACTCGGAGTACGTCAAGTCGGAGATCGAGCGGTACATGGTCGAGCGACCGTGCCCGGCATGCGGCGGGAAGCGGCTGCGGCCCGAGGCGCTGAGCGTGACGATCGACGGGCGGACGATCGCCGACGTGACCGCCCTGTCGGTGACCGACGCGCTGGAGTGGGCGACCGACCTGCCCGCTCGGCTGACGGAGCGGGAGTCGACGATCGCCCGCCAGGTGCTGAAGGAGATCCGGGCGCGGCTCGGGTTCCTGGTGGACGTGGGGCTCGACTACCTGACGATCGACCGGACCAGCCAGACGCTGTCGGGCGGCGAGGCGCAGCGGATCCGGCTCGCCACCCAGATCGGGTCGAGCCTGATGGGGGTGCTCTACATCCTCGACGAGCCGTCGATCGGGCTCCACCAGCGCGACAACGCGAAACTGATCGCGACGCTGACGCGCCTGCGCGACCTCGGCAACACGCTGATCGTCGTCGAGCACGACGAGGAGACGATCCGGACGGCCGACTGGGTGGTCGACGTCGGGCCCGGCGCCGGCGAGCACGGGGGAGAGGTCGTCGCGTTCGGTCCGCTCGAGGCGATCCTGTCGGAGCCGCGCTCGCTGACCGGCGCGTACCTCCGGGGCGAGGCGTTCGTGCCGATCCCGCAGCACCGGCGCACGGGGAACGGGTCGTCGCTCGTCGTCCGTGGCGCAAGGGAGCACAACCTGCGGAATCTCGACGTCGCCTTCCCGCTCGGCACGTTCACGGTCGTCACCGGCGTCTCGGGTTCGGGCAAGAGCACGCTCGTGACCGAGGTGCTGTACCGCGCGCTCGCGAAGACGCTGTACGGCTCGCGGGACGAGCCGGGCGCGCACGATCGCATCGACGGGCTGGCCGCAGTCGACAAGGTCATCGAGATCGACCAGAGCCCGATCGGCCGCACCCCGCGCTCGAATCCCGCGACCTACACCGGGGTGTTCACACCGATCCGGGAGCTGTTCGCCGGGGTCCCCGAGGCCCGCCTCCGCGGCTACAGGGCCGGTCGGTTCAGCTTCAACGTGAAGGGCGGTCGGTGCGAGAACTGCAAGGGCGACGGGATCATCAAGATCGAGATGCAGTTCCTGCCCGACGTGTACGTGCCCTGCGAGGTGTGCAAGGGCAAGCGCTACAACCGCGAGGCACTCGAGATCCACTACAAGGGAAAGTCGATCGCCGACGTGCTCGAGATGACCGTCGAGGAGGCGCTGGACCTGTTCTCGGCGGTCCCGCAGATCCGCAACAAGCTCCAGACGCTCAACGACGTCGGGCTCGGGTACATCCACCTCGGGCAGCCGGCGACGACCCTGTCGGGAGGCGAGGCCCAGCGCGTCAAGCTGGCGACAGAGCTGTCCCGGCGGGCGACCGGGCGGACGGTCTACGTGCTCGACGAGCCGACGACGGGCCTGCACTTCGCGGACGTCGAGAAGCTCCTGCAGGTGCTTCACCGGCTGGTCGACGCGGGTAACACCGTCATCGTCATCGAGCACAATCTCGACGTGATCAAGACGGCCGACTGGGTCGTGGACCTCGGGCCCGAGGGTGGCGCGCGGGGCGGCACGGTCGTGGCCGAGGGGACGCCCGAACAGGTGGCGGAGGTGCCCGCTTCCGCGACGGGCGAGTACCTGGGCCGCGTGCTCCGCGGCGAACCCCTCGTGCCGCTCTCGGACGTGTCGTTCGCAGAGGCCGCGGGCCGCGTCGTCGACGTGCGGACGCGACGCCGGGTCGCGGGGGAATCGGTCGCGAAGCGCGCCGGGGCCGAGCGGCGGGCCGTCGAGGCGTAGATCGGGAGGCGCGTGCGCGAGGTCACCGACCGCGCACACGCGCCTCCCCTGAGGATCGCCGCTGACGATCCACGACGGCGCGCGCGGACACGGTCGTGGGCAGGGGCGCAGGCGCACGCCTCCGAGATCGTGCGGTCCGTCCTCGACTCGCCCTGCTGGCGATCCGCCCCGCCGGCCCCGTCCGCCGGGTAGCATCCGCGCATGCCTGAGATCGACTTCGCATTCCTGGCCGACGCGGCGGACGCGCGCCCGGGCCAGAAGTTCAACATCCTCGGCGGAGGCGTCACACGGATCGGCGGACCCTCGTTCCCGCTCGTGCACCCGCACCTCGCGCTCGTGGTCGGGATGTCGGTCGCGGCGACCGAGCTCGGCCGCGACCACGAGCTGCGGTTCCTGCTGCTCGCCCCGAACGGCACCGAGATGTCCAGGGCCGAGGCGCAGATCCGGGCCGACGGCTGGGCGGCCGGTGCCGGCGACACGTCGGTGACGTTCGCGCTGGACCTGTGGAACCTGACGTTCGCGGAGCCAGGGGACTACTCGCTCCGCATCCTCGTCGCGGGGTCGGAACGGAAGCGCATGACGCTCACCGTGGAGCGCAGCAGCGGGCAGGGGAGCGGCGTCGTGCCGCCGTTCCCGGCTCCGCCGGGCCGCGCGTGACGGCCGGCCGGCGCGCCGCTGGTGCCGCCCGGCGCGCTGCGGGAGCGCCACGGTGGCAGGATCCGGAGCTGGACGAAGCCGCGCTCGTCGTCGCGCGGCGCACCCGCGACGTGCTCGACGCGCTGCGGCCGCTCGACCAGCAGCGCTGGCTGACGTTCCTCGAGCCGCTCGTTCCGGCGTTCGAGGATGGCGACCGCGTCGATCTGCAGGCGGCCGCCCGCCGCGCGCGCGCCGCGTTCGGCGCACGCGACTCCCTGCTCGACGCCGGCGTGGAGCAGGCGTTGCCACTGCGCGATGCCGTCGACCGACTGCTCCTCCTGCTCGATCGTCGCCGGGCCGCCGGCGCCTGAACCGAGCAGCCAGGGCGTGAGCGACGAGGCGGCCTCGCGCCGCGGCGCGACGTTCTCGGGGCGTCGCTTCGACGCGGCGCGCTCGTGGCACCGCCTCCTGATCCTGTACGGGATCGCGTCGTTCGTCGAGGCGTTCGGGGTCAGCCAGGTCTTCGCGTTCATGCCGCCGTACCTGGAAGGGATGGGCGTGCCGAAGGCGGAGCTCGGCCAGACGGTCGGGCTCCTGAGCTCGCTCGTGTTCATCCTCGGACTCCCGATCGTCCCGCTCTGGGGTGTGTGGGCGGACAAGTACAGCCGCAAGGCCGTCATCATCCGCAGCGCGGTCGTGGAGGCCGTGGTGTTCGCCGCCGTCGCGCTGAGCCGGACCCCGTGGCAGCTCGGGCTCAGCCTGTTGCTCGTCGGATTCCAGCTCGGCAACACCGGCGTGATGCTCGCGGCGATCCGCGACGTGACACCGCACCGTCGCCTCGGGTCGGCCATCGCGCTGTTCGGGGCGACGTCGCCGGTCGGGATGGCCGTCGGACCCTGGGTCGGCGGCGTCATGATCGGCGTCCTCGGCTGGCCCATCGCCAGCGTCTACTGGCTCTCGGGCGCGCTCTCCGTCGCGGTCGCGCTGCTGCTCGCGTTCGGGTCGGCCGAGGTCCGGCCCGAGGTCGTCCCGCAGGGTTCGATCCGGTCCCTCGCGTACGGCGCCGTTCGCGGCGTGCTCGCCGACCCCACCGTCCGTCGCCTGTTCCTCGTGTTCGGGCTCGCCTTCTTCGCGCGGCAGATCGCGAACCCGTTTCTGCCGCTGCTCGTCCAGCAGCTGGCGCCCGGGCCGCATGTCGCGAGCGCGATCGGGCTCGTCGTCGGCGTCGGCGCGCTCGTCGGCGGCCTCGCCTCGATCGTGGCCGGTCCGCTCGGCGACCGGTTCGGGTTCCGGCCGGTCCTGGCCGTCGCATTCGCGGGCGCGGCCGCTGGACTCGTGCTCATGCCGCTGGTGCCGTCGGTCGGAGCCCTGGCGCTCGTCGTCGTCGGCTGGTCCGCCTGTGTCGCCGCGGTCAGCGCGATGGTCTTCGGGCTGCTCGCGATCGAGGTGCCGCCGGAGCGGCGATCCGCGACCCTCAACCTCGTGTACCTGCCGCTGTACGTGGCCGGGATCGTCGGCCCCTCGATCGGCGCCGCGCTCGTGGCGGGCGGGCTCGGCGTCGTGTTCGGCGGCGCAGCGGTTCTGCAGGCCGCCGGCGCGATGGCCGTCGGAGTCCCGCTGCTCGTCGCCGTCGTGCGCCGGATCCGGCCGGCCTGATTCACTCCTTCCCGTGGGTCAGGAAGGCGCCGGTCGGCGCCGGAGCGACTTCCGCGGGGTGGACGCGCTGACTAGACTTGAGCGAGCGACGGCGCGGGTCCGTGGTTCGTCGTGGAGAGCCGGAGGAGGGAAGCGAATGCGTCTGCGTGTGGCCCTGGCTGCGGCGGCCCTCCTGGCCGTCACCGCCGGTTGCGGAGGCTCGTCTTCGACCCCCGTGCCGTCCGCTGCATCGTCGGTGCCGCCCGCGTCGACCGCGCCGGCATCCGTCGCCCCGGCCACCGTGGCGCCCTCGGTCGCACCGACCACAACGCCGGCCGCCGGGACGACGTACACGGTCAAGAAGGGCGACACGCTGTGGGGCCTGGCGCAGAAGTTCAAGCCTTCGAGCATGACGATTCCCGAGATGGTCAAGGCGATCCAGGCGGCGAACCCGTCCCTGAAGAACCCGAACAACCTGAGCATCGGCCAGAAGCTGGTGATCCCCAAGCCCTGACGCGAGCGGGCGCATCGATCGTTCGCGTGGTTCCGTCACTGCGAGTGCCGCGCCCCACGCTGCCCGGCGGCCTCCGCGAGCTCTCCGGGCGAGAAGGCCTCGACCAGGAACGGCGAGGGGGCGTCCGGGTCGTACACGAGCGTGAGTGAGCGGCGCGCTCTCGTCCACGCGACGTAGGCCAGGCGCCGCTCCTCCTCCATGGCTCGGAACGGGTCGTCGGATTCATCGAGCGTCCGGCGGCTCGGGAATCGGCCGTCGTCCATGCCGACGACCGCGACGTGATCGAACTCCAGGCCCTTGGTCGCGTGCGCGGTCGCGAGATGGAGCGGCGCGTCGTCCCGCCGGATCGCCGCGCGGAGCGTCCGCGCCTCGGCGATCGCCGCGCGAAGTTCGGCCGCGCTTCTGTGCCGCGGTGCCCACGCGAGCAGCGAGGCCGCTGCACGACTGTGGTCATGCCCTGCCGTTCCGCGCGCGACCACCAGGCGCTCGAGCAGCGACAGGGCCGCGCCGCCCGGCGCCCCCTGCGTCGAGACCGCATCGAGCAGGTCGTCGATCGCGTCGTCGTCGAGCAGCAGGCCATCGTCCGCTGCGCGATACGCCAGCCCGCGCTCGAGCGCGACCGCGGCATAGGGTGCGAGCTCGGCGTTCGTCCTCGCCAGGACGGCGCGCGTCTGACCTGGTGGGGCCGGCCACTCGGCGAGGAGCCGCCGCGCCCGCGCGACGTCGTCGCCGGGATCCGGCAGCAGGAAGAGGCGCCCGGTCGACGCCGGGCCCGCCCGGATGCGCTTCGCGAACCGCTCGCGGTTGTGCTCGACGAGCCGGACCGAGCGTTCGACGACGACGGGCGGGCACCGGTAGTTGGTCACGAGGTCCACGCGGCGCAGGCCGGGAAGCAGCGCGGCCAGATCGAGGACGCGTCGCACGTCCGCGAGCCGCCAGGCATAGATGGTCTGGTCGTCGTCGCCGACGAGGAAGATCCGGTTGTCCGGCGCGGCGAGCAGGAGCGCGAGGCGGAGCTGCGAACGGTCGACGTCCTGCACCTCGTCGACGAGCAGTTCGCTGCACCGCCGGCGCCAGCGCGAGAGCAGGCCGGGGTCCGACTCGAGGGCGGAGATCGCTCGTCGCACGAGGTCGTCGAAGTCGAGGCCGCCCCGGGCGGCGAGTGCCGATTCGTACCGCAGGAATGCGCGGACGATCGGACCGGCAGGATCTCCGCGCGCCTCTGCTTCCTCCACCTCCCGCGCCAGCGCGGGCGTGTCGACGGCCAGGTCGAGCTTGAGGCGCGAGAAGCCGTCGTCGAGACGGCGCATGTCGGCCGCCGACAGGTCGCCGTCGAGCTCGCGCAGCAAGGCCCCGCGATCGACCAGCCCGTCGACCGACTGGCCGGCGTCCACGAGGATCTCGCGGCCGAGCGCGTGGAACGTGCGCACGCGAACGCCCTCGCGATCGTCTTCCGCCGCGGGGCCTTCGCCGCCCAGTGGCTCGAGCGCCTTCGTCACGCGTTCCTTGAGCTCGTCGGCCGCCCGCTTGTTGAACGTGACGGCGCAGACACGCCCGGGCGGAATCCCGGTCGCGACGAGCCACGCGATGCGGGCCACCAGGGTCGTCGTCTTGCCGCTCCCGGCGGGAGCGACGCAGAGCACGGGCCCCGGTGGCGCGGTGGCGGCCGCCCGCTGGTCGGGGGCGAGCCTGCGCAGGCGCTCCTCGACGGAGGGATGGAGCGGCATCGGTCGAGTGTCGCGGCGCGCGCTTCACGCGGACTTGTCGGCGACTCCACGGCATGGCCGGCCGACGATCCCGGCA
>JAKAAV010000105.1 GCA_021802185.1 Chloroflexota bacterium
CGCCTGGCCGTCCTCGACGTGCCGCAGCGGCGGCCGCGCTCGCGCGTGCCGTGGCCGCGGACCCGCCGGGGGTCGTTCGTGCTCACCCTCGCGGGACTCGCGGTCGTGGTCGTCGCCGCGCTCGCGGTCGTGCTCCTGCACCCGTTCCCGTCGGGCCCGACCGCGGGGGCCCTGCCCACTGGGAGCCGCCTGCCGTCCCCCCACAGCGCCCTGGTCTCAAGCTGGGTCGAGCAGACCGACGGCGCCTACGGCTACCGCATGCTCCGGCCGGCGAACTGGAAGACGACGAGCGGCGACGGGATGCAGCGCTTCTACATCGCGCCGGGATTCCAGGGCTCGCAGGTGCAGGGCGTCGAGGTGCTCGTCACGAACCTGAAGGTGCTCGGAACGTCGATGGGCCCGAACACGAACGTCGCGCAGTGGAGCCTGTTCCAGCAGCACCCTGATCTCGCCGGCTGGACGGCAGCCCTCGAGCACATGATGGATGCCGACTTCACGTACCACCTGGTGCGCACGTTGCCCGACGCGAAGCTCTACGCCATCACCGCCATGAGCGGCATGGAGCAGCCGACCCTGCTCGTCGTCGCCTACGCCATTGCCGGCGGCCAGCCGTTCGGGCTGACGCTCGAGGCTGCCGGCACCTACCGCGACCTCGCCACGCTCGAGCAGGACGGCGTGCTCGACGACTTCGCGACGATGGTGGGCAGCATCGCGCCGGTTCCCGCCGATCCGGCGAATGTCGTGCCCGCCATGCCGACGCCACCCGGCGTGGCCGTCGGGCCGGCGAGCGGTCCGCCGTCGCCGCCCCCGGCGGCCACGCCGGTCGCCTCTGGCATGACCGAGTTCGTCGTCCGTCCGGCTGCCTCCACGCCCCCGAAGTCGGTGACCGACCAGGCCATCGGCGTCCTCTCGGCCCGCCTGCGCGCGCTCGGCGTCGCCAACTTCACGATCGCCGCGGGAGACACGATCACGGTCAGGGTGCCCGCGTCTGCCGACCAGGGCGCAGTACGGGCCGTGCTCACGACGACCGGCGAGGTCTCGTTCGTGCCGCTGCCGGCCGCGACGTATGGGAGCTCGACCGGCGGCCGCGGGACGCAGCCCCTCCCGAACCCCGGCGAC
Organism: Chloroflexota bacterium; assembly: GCA_021802185.1. Classification (GTDB taxonomy): domain Bacteria; phylum Chloroflexota; class Limnocylindria; order Limnocylindrales; family CSP1-4; genus JAJYNJ01. Next base: position 1,120 of record JAKAAV010000105.1, read on the forward strand.
ACGCTCGATCCCACGCTCGCGCCGCTGCTCGGCTCGATCGACATCGCCAGCGCACACGCGACCGCGGACACGAGCGGCAGTCCTGCCATCGACCTTCGGTTCACCCCGCAGGGCACGCGGCTCTTCGCGGACTGGTCGACGACCCACGTCGGCCAGTACTTCGCGGTCGTCCTCGACGGCACGGTCCTCATGGCGCCGTACGTGAAGTCGCCGATCACCGACGGCACGGGCATGATCGCGCTCGGCCAGGGCGGGCTGCCTGCGCCGGTGTCGGCCATCGTCGCGATCCTCGAGTCAGGGCCGCTGCCCGCGGCGTGGCGCCAGGGGTCGTGACGGAACGGGTCTGGTAGCGGCGACGCCTCAGCAGAAGGCGTGACCCGTCGCGCGTCTGGCCGCCCATGGCTCGCGGATGAGCAGGTCGCGTTCGGCGATTGAACCTCCGCGCAGGCGGCTGCGTCTGGATGTCATGATGGCGGAGGAGAGCTGGGAGGTCGCGGTGCCGCAGGCCCTGGCGGGGGGAGCGGAGGACGAGCGCGCGCGCACGTTCGCGCGCCTCACCACGGGCCGCCTCGAGCGCGCCTACCGGCTCGCGGCCGTGATCCTCGACGACGATGTCGAGGCCGAGGACGCCGTCCACGACGCCGGCGTCCGTGCCTGGTCACGGTGGCGAGACCTGCGCGATCCCGCGCGGTTCGACGCCTGGTTCGACCGCATCGTCGTGAACGCCTGCCGCGACCGGCTGCGCCGCCGACGCCTCCGCCCGATCGGGCTCGACGGGTTCGGCGACCCGCCTGCCCCCGACGTGCTCGACCGCCCTCCCGAGCGGGACGCGCTGCGACGCGCGCTCGCGACGCTCACGCCGGAGCACCGCGCGGTCGTGCTGCTGCACCACGTCGAAGGTCTGCCGCTCGCGGAGATCGCGGCCCGCACCGGCGAGCGCGAGGGCACCGTCAAGTCGCGCCTGCACTACGCGCTGCGCGAGCTGCGAGCGGCCTACGAGGCCGAGCAGCGCGCGGCCGGTCGCATGCCGGCGCTCGGGACGGGAGGCCGGCGATGAGCGGCGAGCGCACACGGCGCTCCTCGGACGATCGCTTTCACGCGGACCTGCGCGTCGTCCTCCTCGAGCGGACCGCGCACGGCGTGCCCGACACACTGCGGGCGCGCATGGCGGCGATCCCCGACACCGTTCCCGGCAGCACCCCCGTGCCGCTCCGGCGCCGGCTCCTCGGGCTCGCCGCGGCGTTCGCCGCGCTCGCGGTCATCGGCGCGACCCTCGTCGCCACCTTCGGGCTCCACGGCGCCCTCCTCGTCGGCCCGGCGGCCTCGCCCTCCCCCACGGCCTCCGCCCCGGTCGCGTCGAGCGTCCCGGCGTCACCGTCGCCTGCCGAAGTGCCGCCGTTCCCGAGCGTCCCGCCCGACGCCGCGACGACCAGCGGGCGGATCGACGTCGGGCAGGTCGCCGTCGTGTCGGACGCGCAGGGGCCGGCCGTGCTCGTGCGCGTGCGCGACGTGACGGAGGTCGCTGGCGTGCCCGGCCTCGCGCCGCGCATCGTGGGCGACGTGTTCCTCTCGGCGACCGTCGACTACCGCGTGCTCCACGTCCCAGAGGGGACGTTCCCGGGGATCGGGTACGTCGCCTGGAAGACGTTCGGGGCGACGATGCTCGACCCATCGGCCGGCTGGCCTGCGCCCGCCCTCGGCTGGGTCACCGACCTCCGAGCGGGCATGACGCTGTCGGGCAGGATCGGCTGGGAGGCGCCGCCGAGTGGCGAAGTGACGATCCGCCTCCAGGAGTCCGCCACGGCCTTCGTCGAGCTCGTCCTGCGCGCGGCGCCGACGACACCCGTCGCGACCGCCGCGCCGTCCGGCTGGCCCGTGACGCTCGATCTCTCGGCGGGGACATCGGCGGCGCTCGGCGCGGACGGCAGCGTGTATCTCGCCGGCAACGGCAGCGGCCCGAACGCGCCCGAGGAGCGCGGCACGGCCTACCGCCTCGACGTGAGCGGGCGCCTCGTCGCCGGCTGGCCCGTCACGCTCCCGTTCGCGGGCTGGGTGGGCGCGACCGCGCTCGGCGCCGATGGCACGTACTACGTGGGGGGCGTGGGGGTCGTCGCGGCGTACGCCCCGGACGGCCAGGCGCAGCCGGGTTGGCCGGTCACGCTGCCGGGCGGAGGCGGTGCCGTGCAGCAGCTCCGCGTCGGGACCGACGGCACGCTGTATGCCGAGTACGCGAGCAGCGGCGGCGGCATCCACGTCGCCGTGCTCGCGAGCGACGGCACCCCGCGCTCGTCGGCCGTCACGATCCCGCTGCCGCGCGACGGCGTGATCGCGGACGTGATCCTCGCGCCCGACGGCACGCTGTACGTGGCGGCCCGATCGACGGCCTCGCGGAATGACAATCTGCACGGTGCGCTGTACGCCATCGGCGCGGATGGCACGATGCGGGCGGGCTGGCCGGTCGCCGGCTGGGACGAGCTCTCCGTGGCCCCCGACGGGACGGTCTACGCCTGGCGCCAGACCGCGAACGCGAAGGGGGATGCGGTCGCCTCGACGCAGGTTGCCGCGCTCTCGGCGGCGGGTCGTCCGCTGGCAGGCTGGCCGATCACGATCGCCGGAGCCGCGTCGCCGGCTGCCGTCTCGTCGGACGGCATTGCCTACGTCACCCTCGGCGCGCCCGGAGCGGCCTCCGGCTCCGTGCTCGCCCTCGATCGCTCAGGGCGGCGTGTCCCGGGATGGCCGGCCGCGCTGCCCGGCGGCATGACGGGGCTGTCGGCGGGCCTCATGGGCGATCTCCCGTCGCCGCAGGCGCCCGTGCTCGCCCCGTCCGGCCGGCTCTTCGTGTCGGGACAGGACGCGCCGCATCGGCTGGTGGCCGCGTTCGGGCCCGACGGACACGCCCTGCCCGGCTGGCCCTTCGTCCTGCCCGACACCATGTCGTTCGGGAACGAGGCGCCGTTCGCGATGCCCGGGCCGCCGCCGTCGTCCGCCCGCGTCGGTCCAGACGGATCGGTCTTCTTCTGGACAATTACCAGCAGCCCCGGTGCGATGACCGCAGGCGACGTGTTCCGCATTGGTCCGGACGGCGCTGCGTCAACGGGATGGCCGCAGCCCGAGCCCGACCACGCCGCCGTCAGCTACGTCGCGCCGATGCCGGACGGCGGTGCGGTCGTCGTTGGGGTCGCCCTCACCGCCGACTACTCGGCCGTCACCGTCGTCAGCCGGTATGGACCGGACGGGTCGGTCGTACCGGGCCCGTAGGATCCGCGGTCGCGAACGGATGCGTGAGTACTGCGGCAACCGATCCGCCGGCGCCCGAGGACGGGTCGCGCGTCAGCGCGGCGTCGGCTGCGGGCTGAGCGCCGGTACATGGGCGTCGCGAGGACCTCGAAGCGGCCGAGCGGCCAGTAGCTGAGCCAGGCGCGCCCGATGACGCTCGCGATCGGCACCGGCCCGAATGTCCGGGAGTCGCGCGAGTCCTGGCGATGGTCGCCGAGCACGAACAGCGCGCCGTCCGGGACGACCCAGCTCGTCTTGCCGGTCTCCGGCAGCGTGACCTGCCCCGGATACACGTACGGCTCCGCGAGCGTGACGCCGGGTCCACCCGCCACTCTCCTCGGTGCGTCCCGATCGAGGGTTCGAGCATACGCGTCGGCTACGGCACCGACGGTCACGAGCCGGCTCGCAGCGCGTGCGAGCGCGCCGGACGCGCCAGCTCGGGCGGCGCGGGCGGCGCGGTGACGAGCGCCCAGACGAGCGCCAGGAGCGCGAAGAGGCATACGCCGCCTGAGCTCGTCATGGCACTCAGGTCGACGGACGAACCTCCACACGAGTTCCTTCGCTCGCCCGTGCTACTGCGCCCGCGGTCGGAGCGCGACGGCGGAGAGCACGAGGCCGGGCGCGAGGATGGCGGCCGCGATGACCAGCCAGGAGGTCTCGTTCGGCTGCACGCATGAGGCATTCGTCGCGCAGACGACGGCGATCTGCGCAACGAGCGCGAACAGCACGGCCCCGAAGCCGGTCAGCGCACCCCCAGCCGCGCCGCCCATGGCCCGTTGGCCACGAGCAGGGCCACGAGCACCAGGCCCGCCCACAGCAGCACGCCAGCCCCGGTGGAGTAGCAGAGGCCGAACACAACCCCCAAACTCAGCCCAAACAGGTAGTCCTTCCGCAGGCGCGACGCCGTCCGGGTGCCGTTTGGCCACATGCCGCGCGTCTCCTACCGGATGGCGAGGTGTCGCACGCTCCACGCCCATAGCAGAGCGAGCGGGAGCACGGAGCCGAGCGCGACGGTGACGTAGCCGGCCGCGAACAGGGCACCCTTGTCGGAGGCCAGCCCGAGGTCGCCGGGCGGTCCAGAGCTGACCGGCAGGAGGCTGGAGCCGAGCACGGAGACCCACGCGCTGCCGACGATCCCGAGCAACGCGACGGCGAGGACCGCGGTCGACCACGGCGCGTCAGAGGCACGCGGGGCGAGCGCAGCACCCAGAAGGCTGGCCACGAGCACGGTGCCCGCCGCCACGCCCAGCCCTGCCGGACTTGATCGGGCCGGGACCGCGAGGCCGAGAAGGGTGGCGAAGACAGGGAACGCCCGGATCAGGGTGCCCGCTGCGACCGTCACGCCGACGATGACCGGCAGCGCGATCGCGCCCGCCGTGATGGCGCCTGCCGCACGGTGCATGGTCACTCGCCCGCTACTCCCAAAGGAATCTCGGCCGCCCCCATTCTGCGCGCGCGGCGCGCCAAGAGACACGGTCGTGGGGCGTTGTCGCCTACGGCGCGACGCTCACCGCGAGCGCCGGACACGGACCCTGCGTCTCCTGCTCGGACGGCAGGTGCAGGCAGTAGCCGGAGGACACGAGCGTCGCCCGGCCCGCCTGTCCGGCGCGGTAGATCCCGGTGCTGCCGTCCGCGCTCTCGGACACGAGCCGCAGGACCGACGCGTCGGTGCTGGTCGGCAGTGGGTCGATGGGCGCCGGCAGGTGGGATGCGTCGGGCGCTTCGACCGTCATGTGCACCTCCACGACCTGCCCGACGCGCAGCGTCAGCGTCGCGGGCGGATCGACGAGCAGCCCCGCGCAGTCGGCGAACTGCCGGGCGATGCCGTTCGCGCGATACCAGCCCACGAACAGGCAGGTGCTCGACGGCGCCGGAGCACTGGCCGACGGGATCGGGATCGGCGCCGATGCAGTCACCTTGCCGCTGGCATCGGCGCTGACATCGACGACGAGGTCGGTCTGCGAGCCGCGGCGGCGGAAGATGACGTGCCCGGTGTTGGGCAGGATGAGCGCGCAGAACGCCTCCGGCGGGCACCACGGGCCGTAGGCGAACTCGATCGACGCCACGTCGCGGTCGGGACCGACGAGCGCCTGAGCCGCCGCGACGGCGCGCTCGCAGGTCAGCGTGATGACGACGGGCAGGAGCGAGCCAGTGGGGCCGACCTCGCGGACATAGGGAACCGCGTCGGGGTCGCAGGTCACGGGTGGGCCCACGGCGGCCGCAGACGCCGAGGCTGACGACAGATCGGTCGGAGCGGGTGATGGGGACCAGCGAGCGCAGGCGCCGGGGGCTGGCGCCGGGCCATCTCCGGGGAACGTGCCGAGCGCGATGGTGTCCGCGCGGATCAGCAGCATCGGCGGCAGCTGGCCCGCCCGCACGTCCCAGTGGCCGAGGGCCGGTCCGTCGGTCTGCCGCACGTCGAGCGACCACGGCAGGGGCGGCACGCCAGCGTGCCCCGGAATCAGCTGGGCGCCGCTGCCGCAGCCCACAGACGCGACGAGCTTTCCGCCGATCAGCACGTCCACCGGCGGTCCATCCACGTCATCGACGTACAGGCTCGACGCGGATCGTGAGGCAGGTGGTGCCATCGTCCCCGTTGGGATGCCGCGATTGGCCGCCTGCTGAAGCGTGCCCGCCACGACCGCGACGATGAGGATGGCCACGAGCACGAGCAGCGTGCCGAGCGCACGCGACGAGATCCATCGCCACCGGGTCATGGCGTCACCGCGACGGCTGGCGCCGATGCCGACCACCGCGCGCAGGCGTCAGGTGCCGTTGTCGGACCGTAGGAGCCGAACTCGCCGAGCGACACCTCGAGTCCCCGCACAAGCAGCACGAAGTTCTGCCCCCCGAGCACGTCGAAGTGCTTCAACAGCCCGCCGCCCTGCTGCCGCACGTCGAGCGACCACGGTAGACCCGGCACGCCGTTGACCCCTTGGCGGAGCGTCGTGTACCCGGCGCACGACACGTGCGCCATGACCTTGCCGTCGATGAGCAACGTGATCGGCGGCCCGTCCACGTCGGCCACGTTGAGCGCGTAGCCCGCGCTCGGGATCGCCGACGGCCCACTCGAGCGCGCCGGTC
>JAKAAV010000106.1 GCA_021802185.1 Chloroflexota bacterium
AGTGAGCCGCCCGACGGGCTGCCCGGAACGCGGATCACGGGCCGGGCGGTGCCCGAGGGACGGTCGCCGGAATCTGGCAGTGAGCCGCCCGACGGGCTGCCCGGATCGTGGGTCACGGGCCGGGCGCTGCCCGAGCGACGCTCGGCGGGAATCTGGGCAGTCCAGCCCGTCTTTCCCGGGGACTGCAGCGTCCCGGGGATGTGCGCCCGGTGCCCGAGCACCTGCCGCGCGTTCGGTCGGGCCGCGACCGGCGCTGCGTCGCTTCCGACGCAGCGCCCCGCCGGAGCATGGCGCCCGCGCCGCGCGGAGCCACCGCGCGAGACGTCCCGCGACGGGCTCGTCGATCGCGGGGCGACTACCGAGGCACGATGTCCAACCCCATTCCGTACTGGCGTTTCCCGCACATCATCCTTCCCGCGTGTCAGCTGGGCGACGAGGACTGGGCACAGCTGCTCGGCGTGCCCGTCGAGGACGCGTCATCCTGGCTGGACGGCGAGCTCGAGAAGGGGATCGGGGCCAACGACCGCCTGGCGGCCGTCGTGTCCGTGATCGTTGCCCTGGGGCACGTCCGGAACGGCCGCGGGATCGCCGACTGGTTGCGGACTCCGTCGTCGAAGCTCGACGGCGTGCGTCCTCTCGACCACCTGGCGGCCGGGAACGCGCCCGCCCCCGTCATCCTCTCCGCGCGCCAGGAGGCGGCGCGCGAGTGGGGGCTCGGCGAGGACCTCCCCCTGGTACCCGATCGACTGATTCCCGGCAGCTGATCGCCGAGCGCGGTTCGTGTTCCAGCAGGTCGTCGAGGCTCTCGGCAAGACCATCGACGCCTCGGGCGTTGTCGCGATCGTTGTCCGCACGGCGCTGTCACCGTGATCGGGCTCGCCCGGCTTCGCGGCGCCGCCGCACGCGAACGTCGTCGGCCGGTACTGCCGTCGCGGGCTGGGGCGGGGGACCCAGCTCGGGCTGGAACGGCTGGTTGCCGCCATCATCCGGACCGTGGCCATGCAGCCGACACCCGGTGCGCGGCTCCGGCGCCAGGTGACGCGGGCCGGTGGCGAGACCTGATCCGCCGTTCCGACGAGGTGTGACGACCGCCGCGCTATGCTCGGCGCCTCGGCCGCCCCCGGCGCGCGCCGGGCACGTCCGTCCGCCTCGGAGGCTCGCGATGTTCGTGCCGCTGTCCGTCCTCGAGTTCCGCGACCGCGCGGCGACGTACTTCGGCGACAAGATCGGCGTGATCGACGGCGAGCGCTGTTTCACGTACCGCGAGTACGCCGAGCGAACGCACCGACTGGCCAGCGCCCTCCGCCGCCTCGGCGTCGAGCCCGGCGACCGCGTGAGCTTCGTCACGTACAACACGCACCAGCTCCTCGAGGCGTACTACGGCGTGCTCGAGGCGGGTGCCGTCCTCAACCCGATCAACATCCGGCTCACGCCGTCCGACATCGCCTACATCCTCGACCACTCGGGCTCGACGGTCGTCGCGTACCACGCCGACTTCGCCCCGCTCGTCGAGCAGATCGCCCCGTCGCTCGCACACCGCCCCGTGTTCGTGGTCATGGAAGGGGAGCCGCGGGAGACGCAGGAGGCGCCGACGTCGCGGGTGGAGGGTGCGGCCGCGTCGTCCGTCGCGGACGCGGAGCGCGGCCGATCGCCTTCCACGGCGATCGACTACGAGGCGCTGCTGGCCAGCGGACGATCCGACGAACCGCCGGCGGACGTCGACGAGAACGCGGTGGCCGAGCTCTTCTACACGAGCGGGACGACCGGGCGGCCGAAGGGGGTCGCGCTGACCCACCGCGCGCTGTACCTGCACGGGCTCCAGGCTGCGCAGGCACTGCGGATCACCGACGCCGACGTGATCCTCCACGTCGTGCCGCTGTTCCACGTCAACGGCTGGGGCGCGCCGCACTGGATGACGATGGTCGGCGGGCAGCACGTGATGCTCCGGAAGTTCGATCCCGCCGCGCTCCTCTCGCTCGTCGAGCGGCACGGCGTCACGTACCTGCTCGCCGTGCCCACGATCTTCAATGCCGTGCTCAACTCGCCGGAGCTCGAGCGGCGCGACGTCTCGAGCCTGAAGCGCGTCCTCGTCGGCGGCGCCCCGTCCTCGCCGGCCCTGATCCGGGCCCTCGAGGAGCGGCTCGGGGTGCAGGCACTGGTCGGGTACGGGCTCTCCGAGACGTCGCCGGTCGTGTCGATCGCGTGGCCGCGGCAGCACCTCCTCGACGTGGAGCCACCGGAGCGGCGCCTGGAGCGCCAGGCGACGACGGGCTGGGCCGTGCCGGGCGTGCGCCTGCGCGTCGTGACACCCGAGGGGGAGGACGTCCGCCCCGACGGGGAGCAGCTGGGCGAGATCGTCGTCCGCTCGAACGTCGTCATGGACGGCTACTACCGCGAGCCCGAGTCGACCGCCGCCTCGATCCGCGACGGCTGGTTCCACACCGGTGACATGGCGACGATCGACGCGCAGGGCTACGCGACGATCCGCGACCGCGCGAAGGACGTCATCATCAGCGGCGGCGAGAACATCTCGTCGGTCGACATCGAGAATGCGCTGGCCGACTTCCCCGGCATCCTCGAGGCGGCCGTCGTCGCGGCGCCCGACGAGCGCTGGGGCGAGGTGCCGGTGGCGGTCGTCGTGCTGAAGCCCGGAGTGATCGCGACCGCCGACGACGTCCTGGCACACTGCCGCGAGCGCCTGGCGGGCTTCAAGGTGCCGCGCCGCGTCGAGTTCCGGGACCAGCTGCCGAAGGGCGGCACGGGCAAGATCCTGAAGGGCGAGCTGCGCGAGCCGTTCTGGCGCGGCTACGAGCTGCGCGTGCACTGACGCGGGGCGCGCGAGCGCTCGACGACGGGAGGCGGCTTCGCCGGCCGTCGCCCCGGCTTCGTCCGGCCGATGCTCGCAGGCCGGGACACCAGGCGACACGAGACCAGGGGGTGCGTGGTGATCGACGGTTCCGGGCAGGAGTACGCGCCGTTCAGGGTCGAGCAGCGGGGGATCGACCTCATCCCCGACGAGGAGCGCGGGATGCGCCCGTCCGGGCTGTTCTGGCTGTGGGCGGGGGCCGTCTTCAACGTCGAGTTCTTCTTCTACGGCTTCCTCATCTCCACGTTCGGGCTCTCGTTCGGGCAGGCGCTGCTCGCGATCCTGGTCGGCAACCTCTTCTACGCGTTCCTCGGGCTCGCGAGCCTGCAGGGTCCGGAGGTCGGCAGCACCGCGTTCGTCATCAGCCGCGCGCCGTTCGGCCGGAACGGCAACCGGCTGGTCGCGTTCTTCAACTGGTTCACCCAGGTCGGCTTCGAGATCGAGGGCGTGTTCCTCGTCGTGGCCACCGTCCTGTTCCTGTTCTCGTCGTACGGCGCGAGCCTCTCGCCCGCCGGCAAGATCGGCGTCGTCATCGTCGCCTCGGCCGTGCAGCTGCTCATGCCGTTCTTCGGGCACGCGACGATCACACGGGTGCTGCGCTGGCTCTCGATCGTGTTCATCGTGCTGTTCGCGATCCTGGCCGTTCTCGTGGTCTCCGACGTGCACACGCTGTCGCTGGCGCCGAAGGCCTCGTGGGCCGACTGGACGACCGCCCTCGTCGTGATCATCTCCGTCGGTGGGCTCGGATGGACGGAGAACGGCAACGACTACTCGCGGTACCTGCCGCGCACGACGCCCCGCCGGCGAACATTCCTGGCGGCGACGTTCGGGCCTGGCATTCCGTCGGTGCTGCTCGAGGTCCTCGGTGCGCTGGCGGCCACCGTGACCACGAAGACGCTCGCGATCCAGGGCCTCGGGATCCCGGCCGTGCTGCCGAGCTGGTTCGTGGTCCCGTTCCTGCTGTTCGCGATCGTCCAGCTCTTCGCCATCAACACGCTCGACCTGTACTCGTCAGGCGTGACGCTGCAGGCGCTTGGCGTGCCCGTCCGGCGGTGGGGCGCCGTCATCATCGACACCGTGATCGTCGCGATCGTCACGGGTCTCGTCCTGTTCAACGGCAACTTCTACAACGACCTCACGGGGTTCTTCCTGTACATCGTCGTGTGGCTCGCGCCGTGGTTTGGCATCCTGATCGTCGACTGGGCCCTGCGGCGCGGCCGCTATGACGCGCGGGCGCTCGCCGACCCGGCGGCCGGCGAGCACAGGCACGTCCAGGGCGTGCGGCCGGCGGCGATCATCGCGCTCGTGCTCGGCATGGTCGCGGCGCTGCTCTGGATCAACGCGTCGTTCGCGGTCCCGCCGTTCATCGGGCCGCTGTCGAACGCGATCCCCTCGTTCAAGGGGAGCGACTTCAGCTGGCTGCTCGGCGTCGTCGTCGGCGGCGGCGTCTACTGGCTGCTCGCCCGGGGGCAGGTCGCGCACGAGGTCGGGACCGGGTCGGATCGCGCCGGCGCCTGACGCGAGCGGCCCCCACACCGGGGCGCCGCGGCCCGCCGTTACATCGCGAGGCGCGGATAGAGCCGCGCGGCGATGACCAGCAGCACGACCAGTGCGAACACCAGCACCCCGAAGTCGAGCGGGAGCGGGAACGAGGCGGTCCCGCCCGACACCATCAGGCTGCGGATCGCGTCGACCTGGTAGGTGAGGGGATTGACCTTCGCGAGGGCCTGCAACCACCCCGGCATGAGCGCGATGGGGTAGATCGCGCTGCTCGCGAAGAACAACGGCATCGTGAGGACCTGGCCGATTCCCATGAAGCGTTCCCGCGTGCGGACGAGGCACGCGATGATCAGCGAGAACGTCGCGAACGCCGCGGCGCCCAGCACGACCGCGAGCGCCACCGCGACCAGCTGGACGACGCCCAGCTGGAGGTGGATCCCGATGATGGCGGCGACGACGTACACGACGGCCGCCTGCACGAGCGCCCGAAGCCCGCCGGCGAGCGCTTTGCCGCTCACGAGCGAGAGGCGGGACGCCGGGCTCACGAGGTACTTGTGGAGCACGCCGAGATCGCGCTCCCAGATCACGGCGATGCCGAAGAAGATCGCCGAGAACAGGGCGCTCTGGGCAAGCACGCCGGGAGCCAGAAAGTCCATGTAGCCGATGTGACCGGTCGGGATCGCGCGCGCCTGCGCGAGGACCTGGCCGAACACGAGGAGCCACAGGACGGGCTGCACCGCGCGGGTCAGGAGCTCGGTGGGGTCGTGGGCGAGCTTCTGGAGCTCGGCGACGGCCACCGTCCACGCGTCCTCGACGAAGCGGACCGCGGCCGGCGGCTCAGCCCAGGCGATGGGCCGTGCGGCGCGTTCGAGCGACGTCACGATACGTTCCTCCTTCGTCCAGGTTGCCGCCGGTGTAGTGCGTGAAGACGTCGTCGAGGCTTGCGTCCGGGCCGACCGCGTCCGCAAGCGACGCCGGGGTCCCGAGCGCGACGAGCTTGCCCAGGTGCATGATCGCCACCCGCTCGCAGAGTTCGGCCGCCTCCTCCATGTAGTGCGTCGTCAGCAGAATCGTGGTGCCCTCGTCGTCGCGGAGCCGTCGCACGTGCTCCCAGACGGCCCGGCGGGCCGTGGGGTCGAGGCCGACCGTCGGCTCGTCGAGGAACAGCACCTGCGGCCGGTGGAGCATCGCCTGCGCGATCTCGAGCCTCCGGATCATGCCGCCCGAGTACGTGCGCACGAGGTTGTCGCGCACGTCCCCGAGCCCCATGAACTCGAGCGCCTCATCGATCCGCCGCCGGCGCTCCGAGGCGGGGATGTGATACAGGCGCGCCGAGACGTCGAGGTTCTCGACGGCGGACAGCGCGCCGTCCGAGGACAGCAGCTGCGGCACGTACCCGATCGAGCGACGGACCAGGCGGGGCTCGCGGGCGATGTCGTACCCGGCGACGAGCGCGCGACCGGACGTCGGCGGCAGCAGCGTGATCAGCATCTTGATCGTGGTGGTCTTGCCGGCGCCGTTCGGTCCGAGCAGGCCGAACACCTCCCCCGGCTCGATGTGCAGGGACAGCCCGTCGACCGCGACGACCGGTCCGAACTCCCGGCGCAGCTCGGCGGTCTCGATCACGTTGCTCACGAGCGCGCTTTCCTGCCCCGCGCGCCGTGCGCCCGTTCGCCGCCGCGGCGGCTACTCATCGTCTGCGCCGGCGCGCATCGGGTTGGAGACCCGGACGCGCGAGGCGCCATGCCGCGCCGCCTCGGCGTCGGCCGCGAGCAGCTCCGCTTCGAGCAGCTCCGCCTCCTGCTCGTCGTGGACGTACCGTTCGCCGCGCAGCCACGACGCCGCGGCCGCGATGAGGAAGATCACGATCGAGAACAGCGAGACCACCACGACGCCGTCGTGGAACGGGCCGGCGATGACCGACGGGAAAAAGCCCGTGCTGACGATGCGGCTCGCGTCGGCGGCGGGGAGCGTCGAGAGCACCTTCGGCCCCAGGAGCGTGCGCAGCGGGTTGTACCCGAGGAATGCTGCGAACAGGTACCCGACCGCCGGGAGGTGCGAGAGGGTGGTCGCGATGCTCGATGCCACGTCGTTCGACGTGAGTCCCCGGTACATCGCCGACGGCACGGAGGAGGAGAGTCCGCCGACCATCAGGGTGAAGAACACGCCGATCGAAAGCGGCATGCCCGTGTTCTGGAACGTGGCCCGCATGCCGGACGCGGCGCCGCGGTAGCCCGGCGGCACGCTGTTCATGATCGCGGCCGTGTTCGGTGAGGCGAACATGCCGAACGCGACCCCGTTCAGCAGGATGACCAGGGCGAACGCCGGGTACGCGAAGTTCGCCGGCAGCGCCAGCAGCAGCGCGAACGTCACGGCCGCGAGGAGCATGCCCGCCGTCGCGAACGGCCGGGCGCCGTACCGGTCGGAGAGCCACCCGGAGACCGGGCCCGCGACGACGAACCCGACCGTCAGCGGAAGCATGTAGATGCCCGCCCAGAGCGGGGTGTCCTCGAAGTTGTAGCCGTGGAGCGGCAGCCAGATGCCCTGCAGCCACATGATCAGCAGGAACTGGAGGCCGCCGAGGCCGATCGCGGCCAGGAGCCCGGCGATGTTCCCCATCGTGAACGCCCGGATGCGGAACAGCTCGAGGTTGAACATCGGCGAGGCGACGCGCCGCTCGACGAACAGGAACGCGACGAGCAGCAGGACGCCGGCGGCGATCGCCACGACGACGAACGGATTGCCCCAGCCCATGGTGGAGTGGCCGTAGGGCGCGATGCCGTAGGTGAGGCCGATCAGCAGCAGGCCGAGGCCGGCCGCGAACGTCACGTTGCCCGCCCAGTCGATCCGCGCCGCGTGGCGCTCGCCGAGCTCGCGCAGCGCCACGTACGCCCAGATCGTGCCGACGATCCCGACCGGGACGTTCAGGAGGAACACCCAGCGCCAGTCGATGCTCGCGAGCACACCGCCGAGGATGAGCCCGATGAACGACCCCGCCTGGAAGGCGATCTGGTTGACGCCGAGCGCCATGCCGCGCTCGTTCGACGGGAACGCGTCGGTCAGGATCGCCGCCGAGTTCGCCATGAGCAG
>JAKAAV010000107.1 GCA_021802185.1 Chloroflexota bacterium
GCCGGTCGAGCGCGAGCCTCGCGTTGTCCGTCGGGTGCCCCTTCGCCTCCGCGAGCCGCCGGATCTCCTCGCGCGCTCGCTCGGCGGCCGGACCGTGCGTCGCCACGCGTGCCCGCCCGCCTACCGGCGACCGTACCGGAGCGTCGCCACGCGTGCCCGCCCGCCTACCGGCGACCGTACCGGAGCGTCGCCACGCGTGCCCGCCCGCCTACCGGCGACCGTACCGGAGCGTCGCCACGCGTGCCCGCCCGCCTACCGGCGCCCGTACCGGAGCGTCGCCACGCGTGCCCGCCCGCCTACCGGCGCCCGTACCGGAGCGTCGCCCGCGCGGGCTCCCGGTCGAGCGCGGCCATGTCCTCCGGCGCCCGGTCTCCGCTCGCAACGTCGTCCTCGCGCGAGCGGCGCCCGTCCCCGCTGCGTCGTCCCCAGCCCGACCGCCACTCGCCCTCGAGGATGCCCATGTGGATCTCGTCCCAGTACGCGCCGTCGCGCCACAGCGCCTCGCGGCTGCGCCCCTCGACCCGGAACCCGACCTTCTCGTACGCGCGGATGGCCCGCGCGTTGAACTCGAAGACGCTGAGGCCGACGCGGTGGAGCCCGAGCACCTCGATCGCGTGGCCGACCATGAGCGCGGTCGCTTCGGTCCCGAGTCCCTGCCCCCAGCTGTCCCGCTCGCCGACGGTGATGTGGAACAGGACGGTGCCGTTGTCGGGGTCGAGCGCGCTGAGCGTCGTCGTCCCGATCAGTCGGTCGTCGTCCGCGCGGTGGATCGCGTACGCGAACGCGTCCGGCGAGAGGAGTCGCGACTGGAAGAACCGACGGACCTCCTCGTCCGACACGGGTCCCACCTGGAACCGGGTCAGGCGGGCGACCTCCGGATCCCGGTACCAGCGGAGCACCGCGGGGAACTGGTCCGGCCGGTGCCGCTGGAGGTAGACGCGGCGTCCTCGGATCATCTCGGGGTGCCAGCGCGTCGGATCGAGGTCGAGGGCCATCGCGGGGCGATGCTATACCATCGCCCGCATGCGGCCGTGGGCTGAGACCGCGTCGGACGTCGCGGGGACATCGCGGACGTCCGAGAAGATCGCGCTGCTCGCCGAGTACCTCAGGTCGCTGGATCCCGACTCCCTGGCCGTCGCCTGCGTGTTCTTCACCGGTCGGCCGTTTCCTGCCGCCGACCCTCGATCCGCCGGAGTCGGGTGGGCGGCCGTGCGCGAGGCGGTCGAACGCGTGGCGAGTGCGCGACCCGGCGCGTTCGGGGAGGTATACGACCGGTCGAGCGACCCGGGACGGGCGGCATACGACCTGCTGGCGGCGCGGGATGCCGAGCGTGAACGGCTCGGCGAGCGCGTCACGCACCCCGACGCCTCGCTACCCGAGGTCCAGGCGGCGTTCGCGGCGATCGTCGAGGCCAGGCGGCCCGCGGCTCGCGTGGACCTGCTCGCCGCGCTCCTCGAGCGGCTCGACCCGCTGGCCGCGATGTACGTCGTGAAGGTGCTCGGCGGGGAGCTGCGGATCGGCCTGCGCGAGGGGCTGGTGGAATCCGCGATCGGCAGCGCGTTCGGCCGGCCGGTGGCGGAGGTGCGGCACGCGGTGATGGTTACCGGCGACGTCGGCGAGGCCGCGCGGCTCGCGCGCGACGACCGGCTGCGGGAAGCGCGTCCGTCGCTGTTCCGACCCCTGCAGCCCATGCTCGCCTCGCCCGCGCGCGACGCCGACGAGATCGCGCGGCGCATGCCGGCTCCGATGTGGGCGGAGGACAAGTACGATGGGATCCGGGCGCAGATGCACAAGCTCGGGGAGGACGTCCGGCTGTACAGCCGTGACCTGCACGACGTCACGCGGCAGTTCCCGGACGTCGCGGACGCCGCACGTCCGATGTCGTGGGACGGGATCCTCGACGGCGAGCTGCTCGTCATGGACGACGCGTCGATCCTGCCGTTCGCGCGGCTCCAGAACCGCCTCGGTCGCGTCGCGCCGTCGCCCGCGATGCTGGCCGAGGTGCCGGCCGGGTACGTCATCTTCGACGCGATCGCGCTGTCGCCGGCACCCGGCGAGCCGGTCATCCCGCTGCTCGACGCCCCGCTGACCGAGCGGCGCGCGCGCCTGGAGTCGCTCGAGCGGCCCGACCGGATCGTCCTCGGCCACCTCGAGCATCCGGATTCCGCGGCCGGGCTCGACGCGGCGTTCGACGCCGCGCGAGCACGCGGCAACGAGGGACTCGTCGTCAAGGACCCGACGAGCCTGTACACGCCGGGCCGGCGCGGGCTCGCATGGCTGAAGCTCAAGAAGGCGCTCGCGACGCTCGACTGCGTGGTGGTCGGAGTCGAGGTCGGGCACGGGAAGCGGCACGGCGTGCTGTCCGACTACACGTTCGCGGTCCGCGACGACCGGCCGGGGCACGAGGGCGCGCTCGTGACCGTGGGCAAGGCCTACAGCGGGCTCACGGACGCCGAGATCGCGGAGATGACGCGCTGGTTCGAGGCGCACACCCTCAGGCGGCTCGGCAGGTACCGTCTCGTCGAGCCGACGGTCGTCGTCGAGGTGGCGTTCGACCGGATCCAGGCGTCGACACGGCACGCGTCGGGGTACGCGATGCGCTTCCCGAGGATCGCGCGGCTGCGGCCCGACAAGCGGCCGGACGAGGCCGACACGCTGTCGACGGTGGCGGGTCTCGCGACCTGACTTCGCCACCGCGGTGCGCCTGCGTGTGGTGCGCCCTGTGCGACGAACGCGGCGCTGCGACGTCCTCGCGACACGCCTTCCCGCCCGTGCCCCGGAGACGCATACTCTCGCCCATGGATCGACTCGTCTTCGGTCGCACGTCGGCGCTGGCCGAGACTCCCGATCTGCTCTCGGGCCACCTCCGCCAGCTCGTCCTCTACACCGATACGTTCGTCATCCACGGATCCCTCCAGACGCGGGCGCGGCGCCTCACGGACGCCCTGAACTCCGCGGACGAGCCGTTCTTCGTGATGGAGGACGTCGCGTTCGAGGCACACACCACCGGGGCGACGGTCGACCGGGCGGGGTACGCCCAGATCAACCTCGCGACCGTGCTCTTCGCCCACGAGCCGGGCGGGGTCGTCGAGACGCTGCCGGAACTGCGCACGGTCAAGGTGACGGAACGAGCGCTCGTCAGCCTGCCCCCGTTTCGGATCGTCGGGAACATCCACGTGCTTCCCGAGCGCAGCCTGCGGGACGCGCTCCGCGAGCTGGTCGGCCGGTTCGTGCCCGTGACCGACGCGACGTACTGGTCGGACGAGCTCGGCATCCCCCGGACCGCGGTCCCGATGCTCGCGTTCAACCACGAGCGCTCGCAGATCCTGGCGCCGTACCTCGTGGAATAGCCCAGGTTCGGCGAACGGGCCGAACGGCCGGGCGCCGGATCAGCGGTTGAGCGGGAGATCCATCCGCGCGCCCCATTCCGCCCAGCCGCCGTCGTACACGGCGACGTCGCCGAACCCCACGAGCGCGAGAGCCAGCGCGACCTTGCTCGCGCCGATGCCGGCCGAGTCGTACACGACGACCCGCCGGTCCCGCGACAGGCCGGCACGCGCGAAGATCCGCGAGAGCGCCTCGGGTTCGAGGAAGTGCTGGCCGTCGTCGGCCGTCACCAGCGTCGCGGAGACGTTCACGGCACCCGGCAGCCGGCCGAGCCGCGTGGCGTCACCCTGCCTGCCCGCCCAGTCGGCCGGGGCGCGCGCATCCACGACGTCGACGTCGGGCGAGCCGACGAGGCCGCGCACCTCGGACGTCGACAGCCGCCGCCGCGGGTCGACGCGAGGCGTGAACGTCGCCGGTTCGACCGAGAGCTGCGCCGTGCTCGACGGCCGCCCGCTGGCGACCCATGCCGGCCACCCGCCATCGAGCACGCGCGCGGACGCGACCCCGTACGTCTGGAGACCCCACCACACGCGGCTCGCGTACAACGATCCGGTGTCGTCGTAGCAGACGACCGTCGCGCCGTCGCCGACACCGGCCCGCGCCATGGCCGCGGCGAACCGCTCGGGCGAGGCGAGCTGGAGGGGAGCGGTCTCGCGGCCATCGGCCAGCACGGTCATCCAGTCGAGGAACACGGCCCCGGGGATGTGCGATCCAGCGTAGAGCGCGTGACCGGAGCCGTCCGGGCGCCACCGGCAGTCGAGGAGCCGCACGGACTGCCGCAGGATGTGCTCGGCGACCCAGTCGACGGTCGCAAGCAACTCGGGGCGGACGAAGGTGCCGGGCATGGCCGGTATCATACGGGCGATGGAGCCGCCCGAGCCCGACGAGCGGAGCCGGCTGGAGCGGCTCAGGGAGCAGCTTCCCGCCCTCCAGTCGTCGATCTACCTGAACACGGGGACGTCCGGCCCGATCCCCGTCCTCGCCGACGCCGCGATGCGCGAGATCCTCGACTACGAGCTGCGCTTCGGACGCGCCACGCTCGACGCCTACGAGGACCTGGTCGCTCGCATCGCCGAGTGCCGCGCGGTGGTCGCCGCCATCCTCCACGCGATGCCCGACTCCGTCGCGCTCACACGGTCCACGACGGACGGACTCAACGCCGGCCTGTGGAGCCGCGAATGGCGGCCGGGCGACGAGATCGTGACGACGAACCTGGAGCATCCCGGGCTCCTCGGGCCGCTGGCGGCTCTCGAGGAGCGCGGCGTGCGCGTTCGCGTCGCCGACGTCGGCGACGGCGGTGACGACGACCGGACGGTCGGTGCGATCGAGGAGCACGTGAACGCGCGGACGTCCGCCATCGCCCTGTCGCACGTGTCCTGGGTGACGGGCGCCGTGCTGCCGGTCGCGAGGATCGCGGCGCTGGCGCGGTCCGTCGGGGCCTGGTCGATCGTCGACGGCGCGCAATCGGCCGGGGCCATCGACGTCGATCCCGCCGCGCTCGGCGCGGAC
This sequence comes from Chloroflexota bacterium, assembly GCA_021802185.1. Classification (GTDB taxonomy): domain Bacteria; phylum Chloroflexota; class Limnocylindria; order Limnocylindrales; family CSP1-4; genus JAJYNJ01. Next base: position 4,897 of record JAKAAV010000107.1, read on the forward strand.
TTCTACGCGGTGCCCGCCCAGAAGTGGCTGCTCGGCCCGGAGGGGATGGGCGCGCTGTGGGCGTCGGGACGCGCGATCGACGAGGCGAGACAGGCGTACGCGGGGTGGTGGACGACGGACGAGTCGACGTCGCACCCGCCGGTGTCGGGGATCCCGACCGCGGCCCTGCGCGTGCCCGCGTCGGCGAGGCTGCGCGCCGAGCCTCCGAGGGTGGCGCCGTCTCCGACGCCGGCCGGTCGAGCCGGGGGAGCGTGGGGCGAACCTCCGGACGACCGCCTGCCTCGTCTCGGGCTTCGGCCGTGGGCGGACGCGCGGCGCTTCGACACGACCGGGTTTCACCGTCCATCGGTCGTGGGGTTCGCCCGGAGCGCCGGGTGGCTCGCGATGCATGTCGGGCTGCCCTGGATGCACGAGCGGAGCGCGCGTCTCGCGTGCGCCGTCGCCGACGAGATCGCGGCGATTCCGGGCGTCAGCGTGCTCACGCCGCGGAACCGGATGGCGACGCTCGTCTCGTTCCGGGTCCACGGCTGGACGTCCGACGAGGCCGTCGAGGCCATCCGGCGGCATTCGTTCGCGACGCTGCGCACGCTTCCCGGCGCCGAAGCGCTCCGCGCGAGCGTCGGGTGGTTCAACTCGGAGGCGGAGCTCGGTCGGTTCCTCGACACGGTCCGGCTTGTCGCCTCGCACACGCCCGAATCGCTTCCGCGCCGCGGCGACCTGACGATCCTCTCCGAGTAGGCCGGCCACATGGCCGCCGGGGCGCGGCGCGAGGCCGACGGTCCGTGGCCGTTCACCCCACGGTGAAGCCTGACGATCCTGCCCGACGGTGCTGGTCGGCTGACGCGAGCGCGGCTCGCCGGGCTGACATGCCGCTGGCACGAACGGGCGTACGCGCCCCGAACGCGCGTGGAGCCCGCCGCTGTTCCATGGGACGGTCTCGCATGGAGGATCGGATGACCCAGACGGAGATCATCGTCGCGATCGTCGTCATCGTCGTGCTGCTGCTGCTCGTCGCGGCGTTCTCGGCCCGGCAGCGACAACAGCGCAGTGAGCGGCTCAGGCAGCAGTTCGGGCCGGAGTACGAGCGGACGGTGCGCGACGTCGGGAACCGGGGGAGAGCCGAGCAGGCGCTCGAGGCGCGGCAGCAGCGGGTCTCGCAGCTCGACATCCGTCCGCTCGACGAGCGCCAGCGGGCCACGTTCGCCGACCGGTGGCGCGCGATCCAGGCGCGCTTCGTGGACGAGCCCGTCGGGGCCGTGGCCGACGCGGACGCGCTTGTCGGCGAGGCGATGCAGGCGCGCGGGTACCCGGTCGCGGACTTCGAGCAGCGTGCGGCGGACGTGTCGGTCGATCACCCGAACGTCGTGCAGCACTACCGGGCAGCCCACGACGTCGCGCGGCGGCAGCTGGACGGCCGGGCCACGACCGAGGAACTCCGGCGGGCGATGGTGGATTACCGCGCGCTCTTCGACGAGATCGTCGGGTCCGGTGACGCGAGCGCGACGGGAGCCATGGGCGTCGGGGCGGCTGGCGCGAGTGGTGCGGTGGGCGCGGGTGGAGGGACCGGCGTGGCCGGCGCGAGTGGTGCGACCGGCGTGGCCGGCGCGAGTGGTGCGACCGGCGCGCCGGATGCGGCGAGGGAGACCCGATGACGACGTTCGGTGGACGCGAGCACGATCACCTGCGGGACGACCCGCCGCTGACGACGGCCGACATGGCTCGGGCGGGGAACGCGGGCGAGGACACGGCCGGCGTCGACGCAGCCGCCGCGGGCGGGAACGCTGCCCCGGACGGGAACGCTGGGGCGGACGGGAACGCTGGGGTCACTGGTGACGCTCGTGCGGATGGCGGGAACGCACCAGTGGGATCGCCGCCCGCAACGGGGAGCGCACCCCCAGCAGGGTCGGCGCCCTCGGGCCCCGGCGCGGGGCAGACGCCGGCATCGGCGGGGGCCGCGCCGAGCCGGCAGGCCGCGTCCACGTCGACGTCCCTCGACGATGAGCGCCGAGCCCCGCTGTTCGGCGAGGACGTGTCGTCGCAACTGCGTGCGCGATGGACCGACGTGCAGGCGGGGTTCGTCGACGAGCCGCGGCGTGCGGTCGAGCAGGCCGACAGCCTCGTGGCGGAGGCGATGCAGGCGCTGGCCTCGACGTTTGCAGGGGAGAGGCAGCGACTCGAGTCGGACTGGGAGCACAAGGGCGACGTGTCCACGGAGGACCTGCGCCAGGCGCTCAGGCGCTACCGCTCGTTCTTCGATCGGCTCCTGTCGATCTGACGGCCCCCGTCGATCTGACGCGGGCGGACTGAACGATCGCTGAGGCGATCGGGGGTCTTCGACGGTCTGCCCCAGGGCGACCAGGAACGCTCAGTGGTGATGGCGCTCCCGCTCCTCCTGCTCCCGGACCTCGGGCGACACCTGCCCTCGGCCGGCATCGTGTCGAGGTCGCGGTCGATGAAGACCTCACGCCCGTCGCCGAGCTGTCCCATCACGGCCGTTCGGGGGACGTAGTAGACGTGCGCCAGCTGGGAGTGTGTCCGTACCCGGAG
>JAKAAV010000108.1 GCA_021802185.1 Chloroflexota bacterium
TCACCGTGCGGCCGCGACGAGGTCGAGCGAGAACCATGCGCGGGGATCGGGGCCGCCGACCCGCATGAGCGGGACCGGCGCGTCGGGACGCATACGCTCGGCCTCACTGCGACTGCGAGAGACCCGCCGATTCTACGCGGCGCGCGGCCCTGGGCCCCGCTTGCAGGCCCCGTCGACGGCGGCCGGCGGTGACCATCAGGGCGGCCACCCCGGCGAAGGCGCCGCCGCATGCCGTGCGGCGCAGGCGGACGGGTCAGATCTCCCCGAGATACGCCTTCCGGACCGTCTCGTTCCGGCGCAGCTCTGCGGCCGTGCCGGAGAGCACGACGCGGCCCGTCTGCAGCACGTAGCCGCGGTGCGCGAGCGAGAGTGCCTGCAGCGCGTTCTGCTCGACCAGCAGGATCGTCATGCCCTGCTCGTTGATCTCGCGGATGATGCCGAAGATCTGCTGCACGAGCAGCGGCGACAGCCCGAGCGACGGCTCGTCGAGCAGGAGCACGCGCGGACGGCACATCAGGGCCCGGCCGATCGCCAGCATCTGCTGCTCGCCGCCGGAGAGCGTCCCGCCGTTCTGGCGCGCGCGCTCCCTGAGCCGCGGGAACAGCGTGAAGACGTGTTCGACGTCCTCCGCGATCTCGGCCGGGCGTCGCGTGAACCCGCCCATCTGCAGGTTCTCGAGGACGGTCAGCCGCGAGAAGATCCGACGGCCCTCGGGCGCCTGCCCGATTCCGACGCGGACGAGGCGATACGCGGCCGTGTGCGAGATGTCCTCGCCGTCGAACGTCACCGTGCCCCTGCGCGGGTGCAGCAGGCCGCTGATCGTCTTGAGCGTCGTGGTCTTGCCGGCCCCATTCGCGCCGATGAGGGTGACGATCTCGTGCCGGTGCACCTCGAGGGAGATGCCCTGGAGCGCATGGATGTGCCCGTAGTAGGTGTGGATGTCCTGCAGGCTGAGGAGCGGCTTGCCGTCCGCATCCGGATGCCCCGGGGCCGTCGCGGTCTGCGCCAAGCTGTCGATCATTCCGCGGGTGCCCCCAGGTAGGCTTCGATGACCCGCGGGTCGCGGCGGACCTCGTCCGGGGTGCCCTCGGCGATGCGCTCGCCGTGGTCGAGCACCGTCACCCGGTCGCTGATCCCCATCACCACGCGCATGTCATGTTCGATCAGGAGGATGGTCAGGCCGAGGTCCCGGCGCAGGCGTGCGATGAGGGCGGTCAGATCGGCCGTCTCGCGCGGGTTCATGCCCGCCGTGGGCTCGTCCAGCAGGAGCAGCGACGGCTCGCTCGCGATCGCGCGCGCCAGCTCGAGGCGCCGCTGGTCGCCGTAGGGAAGGTTTCGGGCGACGGTGTCGTCGCGACCCTCCAGCCCGACCAGCGCGAGGAGTTCGGACGCGCGCACCCGCGACCGGGCCTCTTCCGCTCGCTGCCGGGGCGTCGAGAGCAGCGCGTCGAGCGGGGTCGAGCGCAGCCGCGTGTGCATGCCGACCAGCACGTTCTCGGACGCGGTCATGTTCTGGAACAGGCGGATGTTCTGGAACGTTCGTCCCAGTCCGGCCCTCACCATGTCGTTCGGGCGCGCGCTGCGGAAGATGCCCATTCGGTCGAGGAGCCTGCGGTACGTGTCGGACCGGATGGAGGCCATCAGCAGCATGGCGATGAGCACGAGGAGCGCCACGATGGCGGCCAGCGAGGCCAGCCGTCCCGACCGCTCGACCGTGTCCAGGCCGGCTGCGATGAGCCCCACGATGACCGACGGAAGGAGCCAGATGACGGGCTCGAGCCACGCGCGAACCGGCCGCGCGATCATCCGCCGTCCGACGAAGTCGACGCGACCCGCCGTCGGCTCGGTGACGCCGGCCAGCACGTTGAAGAACGTCGTCTTGCCGGCACCGTTCGGGCCGATGAGGCTGACGATCGCGCCCTCGGGGATGTCGAAATCGATCTCGCGGACCGCCACGAGGCCGCCGAACTGGCGCGTCACGCGGGTTGCGCGGAGCAGGATCCTCGGCTCGGCCGCGGCCTTTCCCGCCGGCGCGGCCGCGTCTGCCGCAGCCGTCGTCGCGCCCCCTTCCGCCGCGACCCCGCCCGTGACCGCCGCTTCGCCCGTCGCGTTCGTGTTCCCGCGGTCGGCGCTCATGGCTCGATCCCGCCCATCGCACCGGCGGGCGCCGGCTCCCCCTCGGTCTCCTCCGCGACGTGCAGCTCACGGCGGCGCCGCGCGCTCGGGAACAGCCCCTCGGGTCGCAACAGCATCATCGCCACGAGCGCCAGCCCGTACAGGAGGTACTGGTATTGCAGGAAGTCGATGAACGCGAGGGGCGTGCCGGCGAGGGCGGCGTTGAGCTCTTTCAGGATCACCGTCTGGATGATGAACACGATGAACGCGCCGATGCCGACGCCCCAGATGTTGCCCATGCCCCCCAGGACCACCATGGCCAGGACCGTGAACGACACCGTGAACCCGAACTGGTCCGGACTGACGAACGAGAGCTTCGCGGCCACGAACACTCCGCCGAGTCCGGCCGTGGAGGCGCCGAGCGCGAACGCGAGCAGCTTGGTGGACACCGTGTTGACGCCGTTGCTCGCAGCGGCGAGCTCGTCCTCCCGGATCGCCATCCACGCGCGGCCGAGGCGCGAGTCCTGCAGCCGGAAGATCGCGATGATCGCCACGGTGACGATCGCCGCCATCGTCAGGTAGAACGGCCACGGGTTCGTCGACTGGAAGTGGAGGTTCAGCAGGCCGGGCGCGTACACGCCGCTGATCCCGTTCGTCCCCTTCGTGTACTTGTCCGCGTTCAGGAAGACCGTCGGCACGATCTCGCCGAACCCCAGGGTGACGATCGCCAGGTAGTCGCCGCGCAGCCGCAGCGTCGGGGCGCCGAGCAGGAGCCCGAACGTGGCCGCCACCAGGGCTCCCACGAGCAGCATGATCCAGAACGGGAAGTCGTTGCCCGAGAACGGCGACGCGCCGTACGCGTACGTGTAGGCGCCGATCGCGAAGAACGCGGCGTATCCCAGGTCGAGCAGCCCCGCGAGGCCGACCACGATGTTCAGGCCGAGCGCGAGCAGGACGAAGACGCCGGCGTCGGCGAAGCTGTTGACCCAGACCGACTGCGGATTGAAGCTGCTGAACGGGGGCACGAGCGCGGCCAGCGGCAGCACCGCGGTCACGATGGCCATCGTGACGATCGACGAGACCGACCGGTGGGATGCAGAGACCGCCCGGACCCTGTCGAGCAGACTGACGCGCTCGGGCGGTGCGGGAGCCTCGCCCGTCACGCTCGCTCACCCAGCTGCTGGCCGAGCAGGCCCGAGGGCCGGAACACCAGCACCAGCACGAGCACGCCGAAGACGAGCACCTCGAACCAGCGGAAGTAGCCGTACTGCGCCGCCGCGACGTACAGGAAGCCGATGAAGAACCCGCCGAGCGCGGCACCCGTGGTGTTGCCGATGCCGCCGAGCACGGCCGCGGTGAACGCGAAGAGCCCGGCGTAGAAGCCCTGGTTGAACAGCGCGTATCCGAAGTAGAGGGCCCATACGATGCCGCCCGCGCCGGCGAGCGCCGAGCCGATGAAGAACGTGATGGCGATCGTCTGGTCGATGTTGACGCCCATGAGCTGGGCCGCCTCACGGTCCTGTGCCGTCGAGCGCATCGCGCGCCCGAGCCGGGTGCGGCCGACGAACACCTGCAGGGCGATCATGAGTGCGACGGCCACGAGCACGATGAACACGTTCAGGTAGCCGATGGAGGCGCCGGCGACGTTGAACCGCGCGTTCAGGTCGAAGATCTGCGGCGAGGTGACGGGCGACGGCCCGAAGAACGCCTGCATGATGTTCTCGAGGATGAACGAGACGCCGATGGCTGTGATGAGGGGCGCGAGCCGCGGGGCGTTGCGCAGCGGCCGGTAGGCGACGCGCTCGATGACCATGCCGACGAGTCCCATGATGCCCATCGTCAGCAGGAACAGGGCCACGAGCACGACCGCGAGCACGAGCGGGTTGTCGATCGCCCCGTGGAAGCCGGCCACGGTCAGGAGCCACAGGGCGACGAAGGCTCCCATGCCGAAGACGTCGCCGTGGGCGAAGTTGATCAGCTCGATGATCCCGTAGACCATCGTGTAGCCGAGCGCGATCAGCGCGTAGATCGCCCCGACCGTCAGGAAGTTCGAGAACTGCTGGGCGCCCACCAGGATGTATGCCGCGACCAGGCAGATGGCGACCGCGCCGACGAGCTGGTACGGCCCGCGCCGGACGCGCGATGGAAGTCGGATCGAGCGTTGCATCTGCATCAGCGGCATCCGATCAGGGTGGCCCGGGGACGTGTCGTGAAGCGGGTCGGGGCCGGGAGCGATGCCTCGCGTCCCGGCCCCGACCCGTGCCCGTTACTGGCTGGCTGCCGGTGATGCCGCCGACGACGCCCCCGGCGCAGCCGACGCTCCGGAGCTGCCGGCTCCACCGAAGTCCTGCTGCCGGACGAACACCCAGTCGCCCACCCCGCCGGCCGCGCTCATGTCGGTCTTGTAGAACGAGATGATGTGCTGGGTCGTGTCGCCGTTCTGGTCGAACGAGATCGTGCCGAGCTGCGTGGTGAAGGAGTGGCTCGAGTCGGTCGCGTAGGCGCGCACGGCCTCGCGCAGTCCCGACCCGGACGCCGAGCCGGCCACGGCCTGCAGCGACTGCAGGATCACCTGGGTGCAGGCGTACGCCGAGGCGCTGTACGCGCCCGGCGCAGCGCCGTAGGCCGCCTTGTACGCATCCGAGAACGCGCTGGCGTTCGGGATGTCGTGCGTGGCGGCGACCGTGCCGAACGAGTTGGCTGCCGCGGACCCCGCGACCTTGATGAACGAGCCCTGGACGTTGCCCGGGCCGTCGACGATACCGTCGCCGCCGCCGAAGGCGATGTTGCCCATGCCCACCTGCGCCATCTGCTTGCGCAGCAGGCCACCGCCGGTCGCGGTGACGCCGCCGAAGTAGACGACGTCGGGATTCTGGCCCTGGACCGCCGTCAGGAGCGGCGTGTAGTCGGTCGTGGAGCTCGGCGCGCCGTCCTGCTTGATGACGGTCCCGCCGAGCGCCTTGAACTGCGTCACGAACACGTCGGCGAGACCCTTGCCGTACGTCTCGGTGTCATCGACGACGTAGGCCCGACGCTTGCCCAGATCGTTGTACGCGAACTCCGCTCCTGCGAGGCCCTGGATGTCGTCCGTCGTCGCAACGCGGATGTAGTTGATCCGGTTCGGGTACGCGCTGCGGATCGACAGGGCGCCGTACTGCGGCTTGGTCAGGCCCGGGTTCGTGTTGGCCGGGCTGCACTGCAGGAGACCGGCCCGGTTGGAGACCGGGATCTCCGCCGCGCCCACGTTCGAGTTGAACGGGCCGACGACGCCGATGACGGTGGGGTCCGCCACGAACCCCTGGATGTTGGTGGCGCCCTGCTGCGGGTTGTGCACGCCGTTGACGGCGTCGTCCTTGATGCTCAGGACGATCTTGTAGCCGGCGACGCCGCCCTTCTGGTTGGCCTGGTTGACGGCGAGCTCGATGCCCTTCTTGGTCGGGTCGCCGTTCGCGAACTCGCCACCGGAGAGCGGGAGATCGACGCCGATCGTGACGGACTTGCCGCCCACGGCGGTCGACGAGCCGGCGCCCGTGCTCGCGGCGGGGGCGGACGACCCTCCGGCAGGCGCCGTGGTCGCCGAGCTGCTGCACGCCCCGGCCGTGAGAACCACGGCTGCGGCGAGCGCGGTGATGGTGCGGGATTGCATGGAGCAGGCTCCTCCTCAAAGCTGCTGCGCTTCCCGTGATGGACCACGCCTGGGCCGCAGGACCGCGCGATCGGACGGCTGCCGCGCCGCGCGCCGGAAGGGGAGAAACAGCAGCGCGGCACCCCCTCGTGCCGCGGGATCGGCTCCTCATCCGGCCCGCTTCGAGACGACCGACCGACTGCTGGCCCTGATGCCATCAGTCGATGGGTTAGCGTATGATATGGGACGGCGTCCCAGTTGCAAGTCCGAGCGCCCCGGTGACCGGCCGAAGGTCGATCGCGCCGGTGCGGCGCCCGGAGCGAAGCGACCGAGCAGCGGTGCCGATGGCCTCTTCCGTCGGCGCCGGACGTCCACCTCGAGGTATCGCTCGCCATCGTGCAGTACCAGGTCCGCACAGCCCGGATCACGGACGTCGACCGCATCATGGGCATGCTCGACGACGTGGCCCGGCGCCCGGACGACGGCCGGCCCGGCACGCGCTCCGCCGACCTGCTCCGGCAGCTGATCGATCTTCCGCACGCCGTCGTCGTCGTCGCCGAGTCGGGCCGCCGCGTGGCGGGCGTCGGCGTGATGGCGCTGCGGCCGAGCGTGTCGCTCGGCGGGATGGTCGGCACGATGGACGCGCTGCTCGTCGACCCGTCGTCGCCGCCCGCCGCGGTCCGCGAGACGCTCCTGGAGGAGCTGCTCCGGTCGGCGCGGAACAAGGGCTGCGTCGCGGTCGAGGGGGTATCTCCGCGCGACCCTGTGGAGCGGGAACGCTGGGTCGACCACGGCTTCGTCGAAGCCGAATCCCGCATGGTCCGGATGCTCGCGCCGGCCGACGCGAGCCCGGCATGATCGCGTCGCTCGCTCGCGTGCGACGCACCGACTCCCGACGTCTCGCGGTTGCCGTGAGACGGGCGGGCACCCGGCCTCCGATGGTTGGCCGGAACTGAACAGGAGACTTGCGTGAGCAAGAACGTCGCCGTCTTCGTCGACGTCGCGAACATCTTCTACGCCGCCAAGGCGGCAGGCGTGGACATCGACTATGTGACCCTGCTGAAGGCGGCGAGCGCGGGGCGGGACCTCGTCCGAGCCTACGCGTACACGGGGCTCGACCCGGAGAACGAGAACCAGCGCCAGTTCCACGCGTTCCTCAACCGGAACGGATACAAGGTCGTCAGCAAGGACATCCGGAAGTACGGCGACGGCAAGGTCAAGGCAAACCTCGACATCGAGCTGGTCGTCGACCTCATGCGGACCTCCCGCAACCTCGACATCGCGGTCGTGGTGTCGGGCGACGGCGATTTCGCGCCCGCGATCCGGGCCGTCCAGCAGACGGGGATCCGGGTCGAGGTCATCAGCTTCCGGGGCAACACGAGCTCGGACCTCATCGAGGTCGCGGACGTGTTCACCGACATCACCCAGATCGCGCGCGTCGAGCGGTCCTCGCGCAGCGGCCGGCGTGTCGCGGCCGAGGAAGAGGACCTCTCGATGACGCAGGTCCCGGAGAAGGAGACCGAGGGCGCCTCCCGTCGCCGGCGGGGCGGCCGTCGCGGCGAGGGCCGCGGCGAGGGTCGCGAGCGCCGCGAGGAGTACGGGCGCGAGGAACGGCGGCGGGAGCGTCCCGCTGCCGCGCCTGCC
>JAKAAV010000109.1:0-2833 GCA_021802185.1 Chloroflexota bacterium
CTCCGTGACGAGGACTCGCGCCTCGATCGCGCTCCGCGACGTCACGATCGTCGCCCACCCGCCGTGCTCGAGGGCGCGGAGCGCGGCGAGTTCCGGGCTGACCTCGCAGAACATCTCGGGCTGCAGCTCGGACAGGTGCGGCACGAACCGGCTCATGCCGCCCGCCGTGTGGTGTTCCGTGAGGCGGTACGTCGTCATGACGAAGGGGTATGCGTCGGCTCCCGGGCTGTCGTCGCTCGGGTTGTACGGGTTCGCGGGACGGAAGAACCGCTGGCGTGGCGGGTTCGCGCGCTGCGGGTACAGCAGGTTCGCGAACGGCGATTCCTCGGGCTCGAAGTGCGTGGGGAGCGGGCCGTCGACGACGCCGCGCGGCGCGAAGATCCAGGCGCGGCCGTCGGGGTGGGCGATGAACGGGCGCCGGCCGTCGATCGCCGCCAACGCTCGTGCTCCATCGGGTGGCCGGTAGTCCGGCCCGTGATCGGGGGCGAAGTCGATCTCGTCGTCACCGACCCACCGCTGCGACGCCTCGTCCCACCACATGAGCTTCTTGCGCTCCGACCACGGTTTCCCCTGCGGGTCCGCCGAGGCGCGGTTGTAGAGGATGCGGCGGTTCTGCGGCCACGCCCAGCCCCACTCGCGAGCTTCGAGCCCCTGCTCCCAGTGCGGTTTCCGCCGCGCGGTCCGGTTCACGCCATCGGCGTAGCAGCCGCAGTAGATCCAGCAACCGCACGTCGTCGACCCGTCTGCCTTCAGCTGCGCCGACGCCGACAGCAGCGTGCCGTCCGCCTGCCAGCCGTTGATCTCTCGCAGCACGGCCTCGCCGTCGGGTTCCTCGGTCGCGCCCGTCAGCGGGTACTCCCAGGCGAGTTCGAGCAGCCCGCGGTCGCGCGGGTCGGTCGAGTTCGCCAGCTTCTCGCGGATGATCCGGCCGAGGTGGTACATGAACCACAGTTCGCTGCGGACGTCGCCCTTCGGCTCGACCGCCTGGTCGCGCCACTGGAGCAGCCGCTGCGTGTTCGTGAACGAACCCGCCTTCTCGACGTGCGACGCTGCGGGCATGAAGAACACCTCGGTCGGGATGTCCCCGGTCCGCAGTTCGCCCGTCTCGATCTCGGGGGCATCGCGCCAGAACGTCGCGCTCTCGATCTCGACGAGGTCGCGCACGACGAGCCAGTCGAGGTGGGCGAGCGCGAGGCGGTGCAGCCGCGAGTGGGCGGAGCCGACGGCCGGGTTCTCGCCGAGCAGGAAGTACCCCTTCACCGAGCCGTCCATCATTCCGAGCGTCGCCTGGTACGCGGAGTGATCGCCGCTGATGCGCGGCAGGTAGTCGAAGCAGAAGTCGTTCTCGGCGGTCGCCCGGTCGCCCCAGTACGCCTTCAGCAGGCTCACGATGTAGGCGTCGACCGTTCCCCAGATCCCGCCCGGAGCCGTCTGCGACTCGACATACGTCCGCAGGCCATGCCGGGCTCGCGCCGCGGGCATCGGCAGATAGCCCGGCAGGATGTCGAACAGGGTCGGAATGTCGGTCGAGCCCTGGATCGACGCGTGGCCGCGGAGCGCCATGATCCCACCGCCCGGCCGGCCGATGTTGCCGAGGAGCAGCTGGATGATCGCCGCGGTCCGGATGTACTGGACCCCGACCGTGTGCTGCGTCCAGCCGACCGAGTAGACGAACGACGCGGTTCGCTCGCGACCGGAGTTGTCGCACAGGGCCCTGGCGACGAAGCGGAGGTCGTCCGGAGAGCAGCCGCAGATCTCGGCGACGCGCTCGGGCGTGTAGCGGCTGAAGTGCCGCTTGAGGATCTGGAAGACGCAGCGCGGGTCCTCGAGCGTCGGGTCCATGTGCGGCGGGTCGCAGCACGGCGCCCCGGCGCTGTGCCCGCCGAAGCCCGTCGCCTGGTCGGTGGGCGCGCCCATCTCGCGGTGGCCCTGCATCGGGCTCGGCTCGGCGCCGTCGTATCGCCACGTCTCGTTGCCGTACGACCGGCTCGCCTCGTCCCAGCCCGAGAAGAACCCGCCGAGGTCCTCGGTGTCGCGGTACTCGTCGGTGATGATCACGGGCGCGTTGGTGTACTCGACGACGTACTCGCGGAACTCGCGCCCGTTCTCGAGGATGTAGTTGACGATTCCGCCGAGGAACGCGATGTCGGTCCCGGCGCGGAGCTGGACCCACTTCGTCGCGGTCGCGCTCGTCCGCGTGAACCGCGGGTCGACGTGGATGACCTGCGCGCCCCGCTCCCTGGCCTCCATCACCCACTGGTACGCGACCGGGTGGTTCTCCGCCATGTTGGAGCCCATGATGAGGATGCAGTCCGAGTTGACGAGGTCACCCGGATACGTCGTGGCCCCGCCCCGTCCGACCGAGGTCCCCAGACCGGGGACCGTTGCGCTGTGTCAGAGACGGGCCTGGTTCTCGACGGAGACGACCCCCAGCGCCGTGAAGAGCTTCTTGATCAGGTAGTTCTCTTCGTTGTCGAGGGTCGCGCCGCCGAGCGAGCCGATGCCGAGCGTCCGGTTGACGCGAACCCGTCCATCCGGGGTGTCGATCTCGTCCTGCCATGTCTCGCGCCGGGTGGCGATCACGCGGTCCGCGATCATGTCCATCGCGGTGTCCAGCGCAAGGTCCTCCCACTCCGTGCCGTACGGCCGCCGGTATTTCACCCTGTACTCGCGGAGCGGGCTCGTCACGAGCTGGCGTGACGCGGATCCCTTCGGGCAGAGCCGGCCACGGTTCAGCGGGCTGGCGGGATCTCCCTCGATCTGCGTGACCTCGCCGTCCTTGACATACACGAGCTGCGCGCAGCCGACGGCACAGTAGGGGCAGACCGAGTGA
>JAKAAV010000109.1:2843-7366 GCA_021802185.1 Chloroflexota bacterium
GGGCTCGAGCGCCGCGGAGCCCTCCGACTGTGCGGCGCGGCCGAGACCGAGGAGATCGTGGTCGCGGACCTGGCGGACGATGGGCAACGAGCGGAGGCGCTGCAACGGTTCCACCGAGGCTTCCCTTCCAGCCTGACCGCGGCTGCCGCCGCATGACCGCGCCCGCGTTGCGCGGTTGCATCAAACCTCGCACCCTCGCCGCCTCGCGGGAATACCAGCCGCGGCGGGCAGCGTCACGAAAGCGCATACACGCGGCCGCGCCTCACCCGACCTGGGCTCCGGTCCCGACCCGGGCTCCGGTCCCGAGCTGGCTTCGGTCCCGACCCGGGCTCCGGTCCCGACCTGGGCGCGTCAGGCCCGGCCCGCTCGCGGCCCCGCCACGTGCCCCGCCGGCGTCCGTGCGAGCACTCCGCGTCGGTCGAGCTCCTCGATGATCGCGACCACGTACCGGCGGCTCGTGCCGGTCGCGTCGCGGAGCGCTGCCGGCGTGAGCGGCCCCTGCCGGGCGAGGCGGACGGCGACCGACTCGATCGCGGCAAACGCGGAGGCGGCATATGCCAGGTCGTCCTCGAGTCGCACCAGCCGGCCGCTCTCCTCGAGCCGGCGGAGAGTGGCGGGCGTGCACCCGGACGCCACGACCGCCGCGCGGAGACTCGGCGGGGCGGGCACGGCGAGCGCCGCGAGCAGGCGATCCCCTGCCTCGTCCTCGGCGCTCCGGGCGTTCCCCGCGACACCCGGTGCCGCGGCACGGTTGCCATCGCGGACGATCCGGCCCGACGCGACCAGCCGATCGATCGCGCGTGCTGCGGCCTGCAGCGCCTCGCGCTCCGGCAGCGAGCTCCGCCGCCGGATCTCGGCCGCCCCCGCGGCACGCAGCGTCGCGAGGTCGAGGGTCCCGGCCCCCGCCTCCGAACCGTCCAGCGCCCCGAGGACACCCTGCTCGCATGCACGCTCGACGTCCGGCGCGAGAACGGGTTCGGCGCCGTCGGGACGGCCGGGGAGGGCCGGTGCCCGTCGAAGCGCGCCATGGAGGTCGACGAGGGCCGGCAGCGGATCGCGCCCGAACTCGAGCGCCTCCGCCAGCGCGGTGAGCCGCGGCCGATCCACCCGGTGGCGGGCCGCTCCGCGTGGCGGGCTCACCTCGAGCACGACGCCGCCGGCCACGGCCTCGGCCGGGCTCGGCCGTCGGAGCACGAACCGGTCCCCGCGCGCGGCAGCGACCGGCCGCGACAGTCGGAGCAGGCACGTCATCCGGCCGTCGGCGAGCCCCGCCGCCTCGCGTCGCCCGCGCCCCACGACCGCGTCGACCTGGTCGGTGCCGGTGTGGAGGCGGAGGATCTCGCCGGACCGGGAGGGCCGGATCGGACGCAGCGCGACCAGGAGACGCGCCGTCTCGACCACGCTCGTCCCATCGGACAGCACGGAGCCGCGCCGCACCTGCTCCGGATCGATCCCCGCGAGGTTGAGCGCCACGCGTCCCCCGCCCGCCGCGCGCGGCACGGGCTGGCCATGCACCTGAACCTCGCGGACGCGGGCCGGGCGGCCCCCGGGGTCCAGGCGGAGAACGTCGCCGGGTGCGATCGACCCGCCGCGGAGGCTTCCCGTGACCACCAGGCCGCGCCCCCGCACGACGAACGACCGGTCGACCCCCAGCCGCACGGGCCCCATCCCGAACCCGGCTCGCGCACGCACGCGCCGATCGAGCCCCTCCAGCGCGTCTCGCAGCTCGCCCATCCCCTCGCCGCGGACGGCCGACACGCAGACGATCGGGGCGCCGGCGAGCGTCGTTCGCGCGATCATCTCCTCGGCCTCCTGGGGCACGAGCACGGCGCGCGGATCGTCGGCGTCGTCGAGCAGGTCGAGCCGTGTGACGGCCACGACGCCGTCCGCGATGCCGAGCGCGTCGAGCAGCTCGAGGTGCTCGAGGGTCTGCGCCCGAGCGCCATCGTCCGCCGCCACGACGAGCAGCGCCGCGTCGATCTCGCCCGCCCCGACGAGCATGTTCCCGACGAGCCGGTCGTGCCCCGGCACGTCGACGAAGTCGAGCCCCGCGCCGTCCGGCAGTGTCATGTACGCGTACCCGACGTCGATGGTCATGCCGCGCCGGTGCTCCTCCGGCAGCCGGTCCGCGTCGATCCCGGTGAGGGCGCGCAGGAGCGTGGTCTTGCCGTGGTCGATGTGACCGGCAGTGCCGACCACGACGCTTCCCACGGTGAGGCCTGAGACGGCGTCCCTCGATCGCGACCGCGCCGTGGCCGCGGTTTCCGCCACTGCGCGCGCCGTGCCGGCCGCCATCCGAGCGCTTGTCCTCGCGTCGCCTGCCGCCGCCACGGAACCTGTTGGCCGGACCACCCCGGTCATCGCCCGGCATCCCGTCCGGTTCATCGGGGCTGCCTGCCGGTTGCCATCTCACCCACCGCCGCCCGCAGCGCCGCTGCGAGGTCATCGTCGCCGGCGGGATCGACGGTCCGCAGGTCGAGCAGGACCCGCCCGGACTCGACACGGCCGACCACGGGCGGCCGCCCCGTGCGCAGTGCGCGCAGCAGCCGGTCCGCCGACGGACTCACGATGGCCAGTCCGAACGAGAAAAGCAGCTCTCCGGGCAGCGAGCCGCCTCCGATCGTCGACTCGACCTCGACGACCTCTCCGACGCCGGCCGCATCCCGGATCGCCTCTGCCCGCCGCCGCAGCTCCTCGGGCGTCCGGCCGATCATCTGCCACACCGGTATCTCGCGCTCCGCCAGGCCTCGGCGGTAGAGGTCGAGGGTGGCCGCGAGGGCCGCGAGCGTGACCTTGTCGGCGCGGACGGCGCGCGCGAGCGGGTCGCGCCGGAGCCGCTCGACGAGGTCGGCGCGCCCGACGATCAGCCCCGCCTGCGGCCCGCCCAGCAGCTTGTCGCCGCTGAACGTCACGACGTCCGAACCCGCACGCAGTCGCTCGCCGGGCATGGGCTCGTGTGCGAGCCCGAAGCGCGCGGTGTCGAGCAGGGCGCCGCTGCCGAGGTCGTCGACGACGATCGCGCCGTGTGCGCGGGCGAGGGCGGCCAGCTCCGGCGCGTCCGGCGATTCGACGAATCCCTCCTGGCGGAAGTTCGACGGGTGCACGCGCAGGACGACCCGCACCCGCCCGCTGGCGAGTGGCTCGCGGAAGTCCTCCACCCGCGTCCGGTTCGTGGTGCCGACCTCGACCAGCCGGGCACCGGCTCTTCGCACGATGTCAGGGATCCGCACGCCCCCGCCGATCTCCACCAACTCTCCACGGCTCACTGCCACGCCGGCCCCGCGGCCTGCCAGCCCGATCGCGAGGGCGACCGCCGCTGCGTTGTTGTTGACGACGAGCGCGTCCCCGGCGCCGGTCAGCGCGACGAGGAGGTCCTCGGCGGCGCGGAAGCGCCGGCCACGGCGTCCCGTGGTGGCGTCGAACTCGAGGAACAGGGGGCGGCGGGCGGCCATCGCCGCAGCCTCGACGGCGACCGCGGGCCAGGGCGCCCGTCCGAGGTTCGTATGGACGATGACGCCGGTCGCATTGACGATGGGATCCGGCCGCCCCTCGGCTGTCGACAGCCGCTCGACGACCTCGGCCGCGAGCGCCCCGGGCGAGCGAGCCGCCAGCGTGTCGGTTGCGCAAGGGGTCTGCTCCCCGTCCTGCCGGGTTCGCGTGTCCCCACCCGCCAGACGGGCTCTCTCGCGTTCCACCGCCGCGCGGCTCTCCGCCAGCACCGCCTCGCGGGCATGGCCGTCCGGGGCGATCGACCGAACGGCTTCGAGGACGCGCTCGACGCTGGGCGGCCGGGATGGCAGCGGCCGGGATGGCAGCGGCCGGGATGGCAGCGGCCGGGATGGCAGCGGCCGGGGCGCGGCCGGCCGGGACGCGGATGCGCGTTCCGACGGCCGGGGCGCGGACGGGGGAGACGGCGCCAACGCTTCCTCCGATGTCTGGCGGGAGCGAATGGGAGTCGAACCCACCGCGCAGCGCTGGGCGCCGCGCCACAGGTTTTGAAGACCAGGGGGCCCACCGGGACCCACGCGCTCCCGGCGGGATGGTACCCCGGCCCCGCGAAGGCGCACTGCAGTGACACGAAGGCGCCACTTCAGGGGCCTGGTGGCCGCGGACGGAGGTCGGGCCCCACCGGGCGCGCGTCCGACTGTCGCGAACGAGACCGCGCCGTGGCGACCCGCCCGATCCCACGGCCTCCCGCCCGGCCGCCCCTATGATTCCCCGCGTGAGATCCACCACGCCCTCGCCCCTCGAGAGATCCACGGCAGCCTCGGTTCCGCTCCGCCTGACCGAGTTCACCGACTGCGGCGGCTGCGCATCCAAGCTCGGTGCGGACGTCCTCGCCGAGGTGCTGGCCGGGCTCGGCGGCGCCGCGCCGGCGAAACCCGGCCCGGACCTGATCGCCGGCCTCGACCCGCCCGACGACGCCGTCGTCTACCGGATCTCACCGGACGCCGCGATCGTGGGCACGGTCGACTTCTTCCCGCCGCTCGTCGACGACCCGCGGACCTACGGCGAGATCGCCG
>JAKAAV010000110.1 GCA_021802185.1 Chloroflexota bacterium
GCCGCGACCGAGTCGCCGGTGCTGGTGTCGCGCGCCAGGAACGCGCTGTCGGACTTCGGCGGACTGGTCGGGCGGCTCCGGGCCCGCGTCGCGATCCTGCCGCTCCCGCAGCTCCTGGACGAGGTGCTGGAGCAGTCCGGGTACCGCGCGATGCTCCACGACGGGTCGGCCGAGGGCGAGGAGCGCTGGGCGAACCTGCTCGAGCTGCGCGAGGTCGTCGAGCGGTACGGCGACCTGTCGCCCGAGGACGCGCTCGATCGGCTGCTCGAGGAGACGGCGCTCGTGGCGGAGCAGGACACCTACGAGCGGGGGGCGGACGCGGCCACGCTCATCACGCTGCACGCCGCCAAGGGGCTCGAGTTCCCGGTCGTGTTCATCTCGGGGCTCGAGGAGGGCGTGCTGCCGCACAACCGGGCGCTCGACGACGAGCGGCAGATGGCCGAGGAGCGGCGGCTGGCCTATGTCGGGATGACCCGCGCGATGCACCGCCTCTACCTCACGCACGCGGCGTCGCGGGTGACGTTCGGCCGGGGCGGCTTCTCGATCCCGAGCCGGTTCCTGCTGGAGATCCCGCCGGCGCTCATGCACGGACCGCGGCTCGTCTCGCCCGACGACGACTGGGACGACGATCAGCGGCCGGCGGAGGAGCGGACGGGCGGCGTCCTCGACCTCGACGTCGTGTTCGGCAGGGACCGGCGGGACGGCCGGACCGGTGGCCACGGCGACGCGCGGTTCGGGCGCCGGCAGCCGACGATGCAGCGACCGATCGGCCCGCGCCATCTGCCGCCCGGCGGGGGGTTCGCGCCTCCGCCGGGTGCGCCGCCGCCCGGCACGCCCTTCCGGACGTCGCGCGACCTCGACGCGCGGCGCGCTGCCTACTACGGGACCGCGGGGCGTGCCCCTGCGGCCTCGACGACGACGGGCGCGGTGAGTGGCGAGCGCTCGGTGGCGCCCTCGCGTCCCACGCTTCCCCCGCGCCCCGTGGTGCCCGGCGAGCGGCGCTTCCGCGACGGCGACCGCGTGCGGCACGCCGCGTTCGGGGAGGGGACGGTCGTCAGCTCGAAGCTCACCCGCGACGACGAGGAGGTCACGGTCGCGTTCCCGGACCGGGGCGTCAAGGTGCTGCTCGCGAGCCTGGCGAACCTCGAGCTGCTCGGGTAAGCCCCGGGCGGTCGCCACCCGACGACGGATCAGACTGCATGGCGCAGGCCCAGCACACGGCCGATGTGGACACATCGCGATGCTAAAGTGTCCACATGAGCGACGTCGGAATCCGCGAGCTGAAGCAGCGACTCTCCGAGTACCTCGACCGGGCGGAGCGGGGTGAGGTGCTGCGGGTGACCGACCGGGGCCGGCCGAAGGCGGTGCTCGGTCCGGTGCCAGGTCGCGCCCGCATCGAGGACGGCGTGCGCGCTGGATGGATCACCCGGGGTACCGGCTCGCCGCTTGGTCCCGTGCACCGGGCGAAAGCGGCCAGGCGCACGCTCGACGTCCTGGCAGAGGACCGCGGTGAGTGAGCATCTACGTCGACTCGAGCGCGCTGCTCAAGCGCTACGTCGAGGAGGCCGACTCGCCCGCGGCTGACGCGCTGCTGCGAGCCGACCCCGAACTGCTGACGGCGCGCCACACCATCGTCGAGGTTCGCCGCAATCTCTCCCGCCTGCTGTCGGGGCGCGATCTCGCGGCCGCCCGCGCGGCGTTCTCCCGCGACCTGCGCTCGTTCTCGATCATCGAGCTCGACGAGGCGACCTGCGAATCCGCCGCCGGCATCGCCGAGACGACGGGCGTCCGGACGCTCGACGCGCTCCATCTCGCCGCCGCGCAACGGATCTCCGCGCCGGGCGTGAGCTTCCTGACGTTCGACCTCGGGCAGGCGCAGGCGGCCCGCGCGCTCGGCCTGACCGTCGTCACCGCGTAACCCGGCTGCCCGACGGCGGCCTCTCAGGCCGATCGTCGCAGCCCCGAACGCGCCGGTCGCAGCGCCGAGCACGCCGACGGCTGGGTCCGCGTGGTCGTCGTCGTGTCCGCTGCTGTTGCCCAGGATCCATCCGTAACATGTCGGCGATGGACGCTGACGCTGACGCCGACGCCGCGAGCCGCATCGCCGAACTTCGCGAACGCATCGAGCGCGCGAACCGCCTCTACTACCTCGAGGACGCGCCCGAGCTGACGGACGCCGAGTACGACGGGCTCATGCGCGAGCTCGTGGCGCTCGAGCAGGCCCATCCGGAGCTCGTGACGCCGGAGTCGCCGACACAGCGTGTCGGGTCGGCACCGGCCGGCCGCTTCGCGGAGGTCCGGCACGAGCGCCCCATGCTGTCGCTCTCGAACGCGTTCGGCGAGGATGAGCTGCGGGCGTTCGACGCGCGCGTCCGTCGCGGGCTCGGCCTCCCGCCGGCCCCCGAGCCCGCCCCCGACCTCCGCTACGGCGCCGAGCTCAAGATCGACGGGCTCGCGATCAGCCTGCGGTACGAGCGCGGCCGCTTCGCGCGCGGCGCGACACGCGGCGACGGCACGACCGGCGAGGACGTCACTCCCAACCTGCGGACGATCGACGCGATCCCGCAGCGCCTCCCGCAGCCGATCGACGTCGAGGTGCGCGGCGAGGTCTACATGCCCAAGGCCGAGTTCGCGCGGATCAACGCCGAGCGCGAGGAGGCGGGCCTGCCGCTGTACGCGAACCCTCGCAACAGCGGCGCCGGTTCGCTCCGCCAGCTCGACCCGAACGTCACGGCGAGCCGGCGACTGTCGTTCTGGGCGTACCAGCTGTTGACGGCGCCCCGCGCCGCGAGCGCGAACGGGGAGGCGGCTGGCGACGCGTCCACGAGCGGCGACGCGCCGGGAGCCGATGCCTTCGGGCAGGGGGCGGTGCTGAGCGACGCCGAAGCATCGGCCGGCAACGAGCCGGGCGCGGCGGCGGAGTCGCCGGGCGGGCCCCTCGAGAGCCAGTCCGGCGCGCTCGACCGCCTCGCGCAGCTCGGCTTCCCCGTCGAACCCCACCGCGAGGCCGGCCTGGACATCGAGGGCGTGCTCGCGTTCCTCGAGCGCTGGCAGGAGGCACGCCACGGGCTCGAGTACGAGACCGACGGCGTCGTCGTGAAGGTCGACCGGTTCGACCAGCAGCGCCGGCTCGGGATGGTCGCGCGGGCGCCGCGCTGGGCGATCGCGTACAAGTTCCCGCCCGAGCAGGTCGAGACCGTCGTCGAGGACATCGTGCCGTACGTCGGCCGGACGGGAACCCTCACGCCGGTCGCGCACCTTGCGCCCGCGAAGGTCGCCGGGTCGACGGTCGCGCGCGCCACGCTCCACAACCTCGACGAGGTCCGGCGCAAGGACATCCGGATCGGCGACCACGTGATCCTGCAGAAGGCGGGGGACGTGATCCCCGAGGTCGTGCGTCCGCTCGCCGACAGGCGGACGGGTGACGAGCGCGTCTTCGAGATGCCGGAGCGCTGCCCAGTCTGCGGAACCCCGATCGTGCGCGACGAGGGCGCCGTCCGCCACTACTGCCCGAACCCCGCCTGTCCCGCTCGGGTGGCGCAGGAGTACGGGCACTTCGCCGGCCGCTCGGGGATGGACATCGAGGGAGCGGGCTGGGCGGTGCTGACACAGCTGCTGCAGCGGGGCATGGTGCGGTCGCGCGGCGACTTCTTCCGGCTGACGGCGGAGCAATTGCAGACGCTCGACCGCTTTGCCGAGAAGAGCGCACGAAACCTGCACGAGGCGATCCAGCGCGCAAAGCGGCGGCCGCTCGCCCGGATCCTGAACGCGCTCGGGATCCCCCAGGTCGGCGAGCAGACGGCGATCGACCTGGCCGACTGGGCGGCGTCGACCTGGCCGCCGGCGGACGGGGAGCCGATGACCGGCCCGGACGGCTGGACGGCGCGCGTCGCGCGCGAGCTGCGGCGGACTGCGAGGGAGGACGCGGTGCGGTTCCAGGAGGTGCCGGGGGTCGGGGTGGTGGTCGCGGAGGCGATCGCGCGCTACTTCGCCGACGAGACGTCGGGCGCGGTGCTCGACGAACTGGTCGAGGCCGGCGTCGAGGCGGAACGGCCGGTCGTCCGGCCGGCCGGACCCGCCGCGGCAGTGGGGCCGTTGAGCGGGAAGACAGTGGTCGTGACCGGGACGCTGCCGGGATTCAGCCGGCAGCAGGCGGAGGCGGCGATTCGGGCGGCGGGCGGCCACCCGTCCGGGTCGGTGTCGAAGAAGACCGACTACGTGGTCGCCGGCGAGAACGCGGGCTCGAAGCTCGCGAAGGCGCAGGAGATCGGCGTGCCGGTGCTCGACGAGGACGGATTCCGGCGGCTGCTGGCAGGCGACGCTCCGGCGGCGTAGGGAGGCGCGCCCGCGTCGATGGCGGAGCCGGTCGTCGGAAGGCGGCCGGCCGGGTCACGGTCCCGCGCCCGCGTGCCGGTATCATCGACCGATGGCCACGCTCTCGCGCACCGACCTCGAGCACGTCGCGTTCCTCGCGCGCCTGGCGCTCACGAGCGAGGAGCTCGGCCTCCTCGAGGGGCAGCTCAACCACATCCTCGAGCAGTATCGCGTGCTGTCGGAGCTCGACACCGGGTCGATCCCGCCGACGGCGCAGGTCATCGAGGTCGAGAACATCCTGCGCGACGACGTCGCCCGGCCGTCGCTGACGCCCGACGAGGCGCTCGCGGGCGCGCCCGAACGGCAGGACGACTACTTCGTGGTGCCGGTCGTGGTCGAGGGCGCCGACTGAAGCCATGGTCGACCGCCGCCTGACGCGCCTTCTCGCCCACGAGATGGCGAGCGGCCTCCGGGCCGGGGACTTCAGCGCTCGCGAGCTGGTCGACGCCCACCTCGGGCTCGCGCTCGCAACCGACCGGCCGCTGCACGCGTGGCTGTTCCTCGACGACGAGGCGGCGCGCGCGGCGGCGGATCGAGCCGACGCGCGGCTTGCGGAGGCGCGCCGCGCGGGCGCCGGAGCGCTGAACGCGCTGCCCGCGCTGCTGGGTGTCCCGCTCGGCCTCAAGGACCTCGTCGTGACCCGCGGCCAGGCGTCGACCGCCGGGAGCCGGATCCTCGAAGGGTTCGTCGGGCCGTTCGACGCAACGATCGCCGCCAGGATCCGGGAGGCGGGCGGCATCGTCGTCGGCAAGACGAACATGGACGAGTTCGCCATGGGCTCCTCGACCGAGCACTCCGCCTGGGGTCCGACCGCCAACCCCTGGGACCTCGGCCGCGTCCCCGGGGGGAGCAGCGGCGGCTCGGCGGCCGCGGTGGCCGCGTACCACGTCCCGCTCGCCATCGGAACCGACACCGGCGGATCCATCAGGCAACCGGCCGCGCTCTGCGGCGTCGCCGGCATGAAGCCGACGTACGGCCGGGTCAGCCGGTACGGGATCATCGCGTTCGCGAGCTCGCTCGACCAGGTCGGCCCGTTCGCGCGCGACGTCCGCGACCTCGCGACGCTGCTGCAGGTCGTCGCCGGCCGCGACGACAACGACTCGACGTCGAGCCCGCTTCCCGTTCCGGACTACGCAGCGCTCCTCCCGGAGGGCGACGACGAGGCCGCGGCGCTGTTACGCGGCATGCGACTGGGGCTCCCGCGCGAGTACTTCGCCGCGGGCCTCGAGCCGGGGGTCGAGGCGCGCGTGCGCGAGGCCGCCGCCGCGCTCGAGTCGGCCGGAGCGGAGATCGTCGACGTCTCGCTGCCGCACACCGACTACGGCCTCGCGACCTACTACCTCATCGCACCCGCCGAGGCGTCGGCGAACCTGGCCCGCTACGACGGGATCCGGTTCGGGCATTCCATGCGCGACGGCGACGTGCTCGCGAACTATCTCGCGACGCGCGGGACCGGCTTCGGACCCGAGGTCAAGCGCCGGATCGTGCTCGGCACGTACGCGCTGTCCGCCGGCTACTACGACGCGTACTACGTGAAGGCGCAGAAGGCGCGGACGCTCATCAAGGCCGACTTCGACGCGGCGTTCGAACGGGTCGACGCGCTCATCGCACCCACGAGCCCGACGGTCGCGTTCCCGTTGGGGGCCCGCATGCACGACCCCGTCGCGATGTACCTGTCCGACGTGTGCACGCTGCCCGTCAACGTCGCCGGCCTGCCGGGCCTGTCCGTGCCGTGCGGGCTGTCAGACGGCCTGCCCGTCGGGCTGCAGGTCATCGGGCGTGCCTGGGAGGAGGCGCGCGTCCTGCAGATCGGGCGCGCCTACGAGGCGATCTCCGCGGACGCCGGCTGGCGCCGGCTCGAGCCGTCGGACCTGCCGGCGCTGGAGAATCCGTCGACGCCGGCGCCCGGCGTGGCCGCCGGGTCGGCAGCCTGAGGCGAGGGAGGAGAGAGCGATGTCGACCGTTCGGTCACGGCTGTCCGCGCGCACGTCGGCCGTGCCCGCATCCGGGATCCGGAAGTTCTTCGACGTGATGGCGACGATGCCGGACGTCATCTCGCTCGGGGTGGGCGAGCCCGACTTCGGCACGCCCGACGTCGTCGTCCGTGCCGGCATCCGGTCGCTCGAGGCGGGCCGCACCCACTACACGAGCAACCTCGGAACGATCGAGCTGCGGCGCGCGCTCTCGGGGCACCTCGAGCGCCGCTACGGCCTTGCCTGCGACCCGGCGACCGAGATCGTCGTCACCGTCGGCGCGTCCGAGGCCGTTGCCGCGACGATGCGCGCGCTCGTCGATCCCGGCGACGAGGTGCTGCTCCACGAGCCGTCCTACGTCGCCTACGGCCCCGACGTCGTGTTTGCCGGCGGGACCGTCGTCCACGTTCCGACGCGCGCGTCCGACGGCTTCGCGCTCGATCCGGCCGAGGTCGAAGCCCGCGTGACGCCACGCACGAAGGTCCTGTTCATGGGCTACCCGTGCAACCCGACGGGCGCCGTCCTCCCGCCCGACGTGCTGGAGTCCGTCGCGGACATCGCGCGGCGCCACGACCTGCTCGTCGTCAGCGACGAGATCTACGACCGGCTGGTGTACGGCGGGCACCGCCACGTGCCGATCGCGACCCTCCCCGACATGCACGGGCGGACGGTGACGATCGGCGGGTTCTCGAAGGCGTACGCGATGACCGGATGGCGGATCGGGTACGTGTGCGCCCCGCGCGACCTCATGGCCGGGATCGTCAAGGTCCACCAGTACGAGATCATGTGCGCGCCGACCATCGCGCAGGACGCCGCGCTCGTCGCGCTCGACGAGGCCGAGCCGGACGTCGAGCGGATGCTGGCCGAATACGACCGGCGACGCCGCATGTTCGTGGCCGGGCTCAACAGGATCGGCCTCCCGACCCCCGACCCGCGCGGCGCCTTCTACGCGTTCCCCGACATCTCCGTGACGGG